>JAKZVK010000714.1:0-10519 GCA_047516085.1 Bryobacterales bacterium | reverse complement strand
ACCCGGGCGCGCGCACTGATTGTGGGTCCTGGAGGACTCCCAAAACCCCAGCCGGTTTGTGAGCCTCAGTTCCGGAAGGGCGGCGGCGTGGCGCAGGAGGGCTGGATACAAAACGGTCTGATGATCCCACCGACCACGGGGAAGAAGAAGATGTGAGTCGTAACGATCGGGATGCCGAAGCGGCAGTTGGTCCCACAACCAGCCCCGCGCCAAACCGTTGTGCCCACCTGGTTGCGTACTTCGCCGGTCTGGTTGCCGAGACGCCTGATCCACTCGGGCTCCGGCCCCTCTTTTTCGCCCAACGGCGTAGCCGCACCGATCGTTATACCACCGGACGTGCCGGCGCTAAGGGACAAGGCGCCCATCCCATCGTTGGCGACCATCGGCCGCGAACCCATCGAAGAAATACCACCGGCGGCTGAAACGCTCGGAGAGGTGTCCGCGATGCCGCCCGCGGGCATTCCGCCTCCGGCGATTCCGTCACCACCGCTGATGAAACGACCGGAGGCACCCGCCAGTGCACCCAGTAGTAGTCCGGCCTTCTCGCCAATGGCGGCGTTCAATTTGCCGAGCTTGCCGAGATGCTTGAGTTCCGCGGCCTGGACGGCGCTGATCTCGAGGGCTGCGTCGGTCTCGCTCATCCGAATCTCGTCCCTCGTATTAGCAAACGTAGCCATCGAACCCGCTTCCACCGTCCGGACCTCTTTGCCGTTCGGCCGAAGAACGGTGATCTTGCCGCTCTCCACCGACACGGCGAAGACATCGGCGCGCGAAATGTAGAGCGCCGCTTTCGTATCCCGGTCTTGCGGGACCACTCGTAAGCCGGCGACGTGTAGGGGGCGTTCGGTTTTACCAACGGCAACGATTTCCAGCGATCCACCGTCGAGCTGCAGGGCAGTCTGCGAAACCTGGACACGGGAGCCAACGCCAAGCAAGAAGCGCCAACCGTCTTGGAGGTTCAACCGCGTCGGGAGATGGCCGCTGGTGACGGACTCTCCCTCGAAGACAGTGACCTGTCCGGTGACCTCGGAACCTCCCGCCGCGAACCGCGAATCCGAGACCGCGAAGCCCACCGTCGGACGCAGCCCGGCGGTAAGGGTAATCGTCGAGAGTAATCCCGCGGCTATCAGAAAGGCAAAGATCCCTCGGACTCTGGTCATATTCCTGATGTCTGAGCGCACAAACCCTCCCACTTGAGCGTTGTCTGGGGGGGAGACAGACAGGATTATATTATCCTCTTGCCGGGGAACTGGAGTCAAGTGCGCCCTAGGAGTTTTCCTCACGGTCGAACGGGGACTGGGGTCCGAAGTACCTCTTGTAACACATTGATAGGACTAAAGTTCTAGTATGGTACCCAATGTACTGGTACCGTACCTGACGACGGCGACGACGCCGGTCGGGAGTCAGGGCGCTTCGGCCAGAATGGGCACCGTTTTGTCTAAAGAGTAGACGGCCGGGTCGAGTACGGGGTCGATTTCCACGGTTCTGCCGAACAGTTCGAACCTTTTCTCTCCGTCGCGCTCACTGCGAATATTCCACGGGAACTTCACGCCGCCCACTGGCCGGTACTTGGAGAACACCGATTTCTCTTCGAACGGCACGCCCTTGGGGTCGCGCCAGGTATGGATCTGCTGGAGGGGAAGCTGATCGGAACGACCGAGGAAAAACGTGATTCCCTCAGAGTTGTTGTCGGTGACCTCGACGACATCGGCCGGAATGTTGTCAATGATTTCCGCTCCCCGGTAGTAGAAGTACATGCCGGGCTCGTTGAGCCGGTAGCGCAGGAAATAGAAGATATCCCGGCGTGCGGCCTCGCGGTAGCGGGAGATACGTTCGGAAGGCAAAGGTCGCGCGCCGCGGAAGGTGACTTCCCAGCCTTCGCCGTTTCGGTACAGGTTGAAGTAGTCGCCCTTCTCCGTAAAGATCTCTCGTCGGCTCACGGGCAGCCAGTCCGCCCCGGCGTCCTCCTTCATCGGCCCAAAGTGCTGGTAGACGGTCATCTTGGCGAGGCCGCGGATGTTTTGCCGGTAGAAGGCGTAGGCGCGGCCGTACTGGACGATGTCTTGAATCTGCAGAAACCGATGCCCACCGAGCGCCTCGAGGCACTGTTCCATCAGTTGCCTGCCCTTTTCCTGGCGCGTCTGAGCGGACAGCGAGACCGCTGCCGGCAGCAGCAGCAAAGGCGTCCGGAGCAGGGTGCGCCGCGTCAGAGCGCGGGCGCGTGTCAAGGAGCGTTGCTGAGGGTGACCGTGGGTCATGGTATCTGGAGAGTTCGGGATCGACAAGGCCGAGCCGGCCTCGATAGCAGAAGCGACGCGCGCCGGGGCTCTGGCGTTGCGTTCCATAGGAAGTGTACCAACGATGGGGATTGCGAGAACGGTTGCGCAAGACTTCCGCAGGACCCGGATCGAGGAAGAAGGCCGGTCGCGACGGTCTCAAACCGCCTGCAACGGTGGCGGTCGCATAGCCGGTTCCCGAGGTTGCGGTATCTTCAAGAGCGATGGATGGTAGCGACACTGGCGGGGCGGTGTTTCGTGACTCCCGTCAGGCGGAGCAGTCCCTTCACCGGCTTGGGCCGCTGCTGCCCGAGGGCGGGCTGAGCACGCTAAAGCTGCTTCTGCGGCGGGTGCCTGATCCGGATGCCGCGCTCTACGGCCTCGAGCGCTTCGTATTGGAGGGCCGCGAAAGGGCCGACCGCCTGTTCGTGCCGACCACGCGGCTGCGCGCCGCCACAACGGCCTTCGCCCACAGCCGCTATCTAACCGACACTCTCCTGCGCCACCCCGAGCTGCTCGAATGGGCTCTCGAGGACGAGAACCTCTACCGGGTGACCTCCGTGCAGGACCTCCGTTCGTCGCTCGGCTGGGAGCCGGCCGGCTGGGCCGATGATGAGTTGGCCCTGACCCTGGCTCGCTTCAAGCGGATGCACATCCTCCGCATCGCCATCCGTGACCTGCTCGGCGTCGCGACCGTCGCGGAAGTGACCGAAGAGTTGTCCAACCTCGCCGACGCTCTGCTGCAGGGCGCGCAGGAACACGTCCAGCAAAGGCTCCTGCAGCGCTTCGGGCGCCCCCTGACCGAGGCCGACACCGGTCCGATCGAGTCTCACTTTGTCGTGTTGGGGTTGGGAAAACACGGCGGCCGGGAGCTCAACTACAGCTCCGACATCGACCTGATGTACCTCTACACCGGCGACGGCCGGACCGCCGGGCCTATCTCGATCTCCAACCGCGAGTTCTTCACGCTTCTTGCGAAACAACTCACCGACCTGCTCTCGCGTCTGACGCTCGAAGGATCCTGCTATCGCGTCGACCTACGCCTACGGCCGGAGGGAGCGATGGGGGACGTGGTCTTGACCGTCGGCACGGCAGCGGCGTACTACGATCGCCGCGCCCGCGATTGGGAGTTGCAGATGCTGATCAAGGCGCGCCCGGTCGCCGGGGAATTGCCGCTCGGAGGGGCCTTCCTCAGACTGGTCGAGCCCAGGATCTACCAGACCTCGACCGACTTCTCAACCATCGAGCGCGTGGCGGAGACGCGCGACCGGATCCAGCAGAAACTACGGCACAGAGCCAAAACGGGCCTGAATGTGAAGCTGGCTCGCGGCGGCATCCGGGACATTGAGTTCCTGGTCCAGTGCCTGCAGCGGCTCTACGGCGGAGCCGACCCGTGGGTACGGCACGGCGGCACGCTGCTGTCGTTGGGACGCCTACGCGACAAAGGCTACTTGTCGATCCCCGACTACGCGCAGTTGAATGCGGCCTATCAGTACCTGCGTGTACTCGAACATCGGCTTCAGATCCAGGAGAACCACCAGACCCATACGCTTCCACAGGATCCCGAGCAACTCGTCCTGTTGACGCGCAAGATGCACGACCTGATTCCTCTCGACTCCGGCGGCGACGGCCTGCTCAAGCAACTTCGCGCGCGCATGGAGAGAGTGACCGAGATTTACGAACGAGTAGTCCATGCGCAGGTGCCGTCACCTGCCCCCGAACCCCTCGAACCGACCGAGCAACCCGTCGCGGACGAGTCCGAGCCGATCGCCGAGCATTCCTGGCAGAGCCAACTACGGTATTTTGAGCGGGAGCTGCCGGGATTGGCCGCCCGCCTGCGGGCACTGCCGATTCGGTGGGGCAGCCGCCACTTCCAACACCTGCTGAATCAGCTCGTCTCCACGCCGTTTTGGCTGGTGGAGCTCGAGAACTCCCCGCCGCTGCTTCACTGCGTGGCCGATTTGGTCGAGCACAGCCCCTATCTCGCTGAGCACCTGATCCGTCATCCCGAAGACATGGCGCGGCTCAAGTCGGTCGCGGCGCCGTTTTCGGAAAACGACAGCCAGGCAGGATCGGGGGCGGATGCGGTTCCTCCATCGGGCACAGAAATCACTTTCGACGAGCGCCCGGATGTCATTGAATTTCTGGCGAACGAAGAAACCCTGCAAGAGAAGTCCGATTGGCTGAGGCGGTTCTACCGCCACGAAATGCTTCGGATCCTCGCCGAGAGCATCCATCGGCGCCGGGCCATCTTCGCCACTCTCGAACAGACAAGCCGGCTGGCCGACTTCGTGATCCGCGCCGCGTATCGGGTTGCCCTGGACCACGTGCGTCGGACGGCCGGGTGGGGCCACAGCGAGCCGGCCATGAACGTCATCGCGCTTGGCCGCCTGGGCATCATGGAGTTCGACCTGGGCTCGGACGCCGATCTTGTCTTCGTGCTGCCCGATGAGGCGGTTGGTGAACGCGAGCGTTGGACCCAGGTCGTGGAACGCCTGATTGAAATCACGTCCAGCTACACGCGCGAGGGCATGATCTTCGCGGTCGACACCCGTCTACGGCCGATGGGACGTGACGGCGAGTTGGTGCAGTCGGAGTCACAGTTCAAGAGTTACTTCGCCGACCGGGCCGAAGCTTGGGAAGCGATCACCTATATGAAGGCCCGTGCCGTGGCCGGCGATCTCGACCGAGGCACGAGCTTCCTGAGCGAGCTGCAGGATGTCGGCGGGCGTCGCCATGGCCAGAGCGGAGAGTTGGCCCGGCTGCTGGTGGCCATGCGGGCCCGTTTGGAAAAGGAACAAGGGCCCGGACATCCGATGAAGGCCGGACGGGGCGGCTATTACGACATCGATTTCATCTTGATGTACCTGCGCCTCCGAAACGCCGGCACGTTCTTCAAGCACCTGGCCACGCCCGAGAGAATCGCCATCATCCATACGCTCGGCGGTCTCAGCGGCGAGCAGGCGGACCTGTTGCATCGCAATGCTGTCTTTTTCCGCGCGCTCGACCATGCCATCCGCGTCTCGACCGGCCACTCCTCAAGCGAGATCCCCGGTGCGAGGTCGCAGCAGCACATCTTGAGCGAGCTGGTCGGCCGCTGGAGCCTCTTGAAGCCTCAATCTCACGAACTGGCGACGCTCGCTGAAAAGGTTCAGCGGACGACCCGGGAAGTCTTTAACGACGTGTTTGAGGCGGCGCGTTGTTGAACCGTCCGCTGTGTGAGGTGGGGCTTAGTGCAGCACGGGGGCGGCGAGAATCAGCGCGATCACGTTGTAGGCGACCAGGCACGCGAAGAAGACATTCACGCTCCGCAGTAGCTTGTGGCGGGCGCGGGTCACGCAGTAGAGAGCCAGGCAAACGGCAACGACCTTTATCAGTAGCAGGCCGGTGAGTGCCGAGGGGCTCTCTCTCATGGCCCACTTGACCACCGGGTTCAACTCCGCGATGCCGTACATCATGAACGCGATGGTCGTCAGGGCATCGAGTACTTGCAGATAGACAAACTCGACCAGTAGGTTCATCGAAGAACTCTCCTCCTCCAGTTCATCGACATATGCCGATGGCGACCACAGCCCTAGTCCACCCCAGCCGCCAAGAAGGAAGCCTCCCTAGGGACAGGGACTACGGGAACCCTAAGTGGTTTTACTAGTAGACCACTAGGTTGTTCACCTTAGCAAGCGGAAAACGGTACCGATTTTCGATAGGACCGAAGTACTAGCGGCAGGGGTGTTTAGTCTTGCCTTCCCAATACGCGGTGCGTGTCGAACACCAAAGACAGCCGCTTTCTCCGAGCCCCACCCGTCATGTCATGGGGGCGGTCCGACACAAGCTCCCGGTGGCCTACGGACCGATCGCAGACCAGCCCGTGAGCCGCCCATCGGCCAAGTTCGCGCTACCATGAAAGTTCGCTTTCGCAAGAAGGCTCCTGCCGAACGGGTCGCTCGATGCCTCGGCTTCCGGGGCCGTCACTTTCTTGCCCGGTATGTCGATTCCCGATTTGAGAAGCGTGCTTCGCGCCTCGACGCCTCAGCTTGTGCGCGGTGTGATCGGCGGCGTCTTGATGGGTTTGGCCAATCTGGTCCCAGGCATCTCAGGCGGTACGATGCTGCTAGCGGCGGGTGTCTATCCGCAGTTCATCCAGGGGATCGCCGAGGTCACAACGTTGCGGTTTCGCCTTTCGACACTGCTGACGTTGGCCGCGATCGGCGGGTCGGGCTTGCTGGCGATCATCACGTTGGCCGGCCTCGTCAAGGGGTTGGTGATCGATCATCGCTGGGTGATGTACAGCCTATTCATCGGACTCACGCTTGGCGGCGTGCCGGTGGTATGGCGGCTGCTGCGTCCGCTGACGGCAAGTGCCGTCGCCGGGGCGGTGGGCGGTGTGGCGGTGATGGCGGGTATGGCCTGGCTGCAGCCCGGCGGCGGAGACGCAGGGCCGGCAGGGGCGGGCACGTTGGTGGTTGTGCTGGCGGGCGTGGCAGGCGCGTCGGCGATGATTCTGCCGGGCATTTCGGGCAGTTATCTGTGGCTGATCATGGGCCAGTACCTGACGATCTTGGCGGCGATCGAAGGGCTAAAGACCGGGCTGCTCGGTGGTGGGGGCTTCGCGTGGGAGAGGGTGGCGGGCCCCATGTCGATCTTGGCTCCCCTGGGGATCGGCGTCGTTGTTGGCGTGGTCGGCATCAGCAACCTGATGCGCTTGTTGATGGCCCGCTTCGAAAAGGCAACCCTGGGCGTTCTGCTGGGCCTGCTGCTCGGGGCGGTACTGGGGCTGTGGCCGTTTCAGCACGGCGTCCCGCCCGAGCCCGGAGCGACGGTCAAGGGACGGGTGATGAGCGAGGAATTGATTGCCGGACTCGACCCCAAGGACTACCCGCTTGAGAGGTTTGCCCCGAGCGGGTTTCAGATCGGCGCGTCCGTCTTGCTGGTGGGCGTGGGTTTCTTGATCACGCAGGGTGTGTCGTTCGTCGGCCGGCCGCGCGAGTAGTTGAGGGCTTTCATTCGGTAATCCTCATGGAAGAGGCGCTCGAACACTTTTTCCAAGGCCTCCACTCTGGCTGGCTGGCGCTGGTGATTGCAGCCAGTTTGGCGGTCCTGGCCAAGGCGGCGGACTGGCTCGTGGACGAGGCGGTTGAGCTGTCGTCGCGGTCCGGCATTCCGAAGGTCGTGATCGGCGCCACCATCGTCAGCCTCGGCACGACCGCGCCCGAAGCGGCGGTGTCGGTGTTCGCCGCCATCCAGGGCCAGCCGGACCTGGCGCTGGGCAACGCGGTGGGGTCGATCATCTGCGACACGGGCCTCATCCTGGGCCTCGCCAGCGTCATCGCGCCTCTCAAGCTCGACCGCAGGATCGTCAACCGCCAGGGCTGGATTCAACTGGGCGCGGCGGTCGCGCTGGTCGCTTGCAGCTTCCCCTGGAGTACTCCGGCGCAAGTCTTCTCCTCGGGCGGGAACCTTCCGCGGTCGGTCGGAGTGGTTTTTCTCGGTTGCCTTGCCGTCTACATGTGGCAGTCGATCCGATGGGCGCGGCAGGAGCCGGCAGCCAATGGGATGCTCGAGGAAATCGAGCACCACACGCTGCTTTTCGGACTAGGCAAGCTGGTGGGTGCGATAGTGCTGGTTGTGGTCGCGGCGCGCGTCTTGATCCCGGCGGTGAGCGAGTTGGCCCTGCGCTGGGATGTTCCGCAGAGCATCATCGCGTCCACGGTGGTGGCCTTCGGCACGTCGCTGCCGGAACTGGTGACGGCGGTCACGGCGGCGCGGCGCGGGCATGGCGAGCTGGCGGTGGGCAACGTGGTCGGCGCGGACATCTTGAACGTGCTGTTTGTGGCCGGGGCGGCGGCGGCTGTGACCCCGGGTGGCTTGATGGCCGGCGGCCACTTCTTCCTCGTGCTGTACCCGATCATGCTGCTGATTCTGCTGGTGTTTCGGGTGGGGATCATCTTCTCGGGCTCACTGATGAAGCGCCCGTTTGGGTACATCCTGTTGCTGGCGTATGCGGTGTATACGGTGGTGATTTACCTGGTCCCGACCGGGGCGTGACAGGGTTAAGTAGAGTGGGCTAAAAGGGGGCGCGCCCGCGGCCCGGAGGCCGCGAGCGCAGGGGGGAATTCGTTCGGTTGCCTGGGTTCGAACGGTCAAGACGTTGGCGCGACCGAGCCCCGAGTCATCTCGACCTTGGCTTTGCTGACGTAGCCACTGACCTTGTCTTTGCCGACCGAGGTGACGATGATCTCGAAGGGCTGCGACGACCCGGCCAGATAGAAACGCAGGGCCTCGTGCACATGCTTCTTCTTCTGCTCGATCTTGCGGTCGTCGGCAATCATCTCGAGCGTATAGCGGCTGTGCTTGCGGCTGGTGTTCTTGAGCCGCATCGAGATGCCGCCCACTCGGGTCATGGTCTTTGACTTGGCGAGGGTGAAGGGCACGTGCTCGCGTTCACCCAGGCGGCGTAGGTCGGTGATCTCCGAGCGGTTGCGGCCGACCTCGCCGTCGAGGTCCATCAGATGGCCGCGGGTAGCCGTCAAAGCCGCGCCGGACTCCTTGACGCGGAAGTCGACCTGATCGAGGTCGGTCTTCACCTCTCCCAGCTCGCCGCGCACCTGGTTGACGCCCTCTTGGGCCTCGCCGGCCTTGCCGGAGACGGTTTGGATCTCGCCTAGCAACATCTCCTGCTGCTCGCGCTGCTGCTTCGACACGCTTTCGGCGAGCTTCTTCGTGCGCCATTGGGAGTTGGCGTCCACCTTCTTCGTGCCGCGGGTTTGTGCGGCTTTGAGCTCCTCGCGCAATGTGTCGACGGAGCGGCGCGTTTCGCCCATCTGGTGAGTTGCCGAGGTCTGGATGCGAGCCATTTCCTGGTTGAGCGCTTGGCGCAGGGTGTGCGACTCGACCTCGAGTTGGTTGATGCGGCTAAAGAAGTAGCCGTTCAGCACGACCGCTCCGACGACGGATACGGTCCAGAGAAAGATGTGGTGCTTCGATTTCTTGGTCGGTTGAGGTTCGGGTGTCATGAGGCTCATGGGTTGCTCCTTACTGTTTCGTTGGCTTCTCGGATGCTGTCCGCCGCCAAGTAGTGCAAGAGCGATGCCATACGCAGGATTGGAGGCAAATCCGGATCCCATGTCATTGATAAGAAAGGATGTAACCAGTAGCTCAGACATACAGTAACGGCGCGGGAGGCGCGTGGGCAGGTATGTAGATTCGACGGGCTAGGGTAAGTTTTTCCGGCGAGCTGTGCCGTAAGCCTCCTGGCTTGCCGAGTCTCGATTCTTCGGGACTCAAGACGGCAAGTGGCCGAGCAACCGCAGTTGGTAGCGGACCTGAGAACCGAGGAATCGGTTCTCGGCGACGCTGGAGCGTTACGCCGCAGCCCGCTAGGACAAGGACACTTCTTCGCGACTTGACACCCTTGTGCAGATGCCGCGTAGATCAGACAGCTAGATCAACTCCGCGTCGGTCATGATCTCGACCAAGCTGGGACCGTCGTGCCCCAAGGCCTCGACGATGGCGTCGTCGAGCGAGTCCTTGCCAGCCACGCGAATGCCCAACGCGCCGCAGAGCTTGGCGTACTCGGCGAAGTTAGGATTGTGGAGCGACGTCTGCCATACGTCCCACTCGCCGGCGCGCTGCTCTTTCGAGATCTTGCCCAGTTCGTGGTTGTTGAGCAGGATGTGGGTGATGTTCATGTCGTACTTGACGGCGGTGGTCAGCTCGGCAAGGTATTGACCGAAGCCCCCGTCGCCTGACACGGAGACCACCGGGCGCCCCTGGAAGCGCGGGTCGTCTTCCTGCGTGGCCGCCCAGGCGCCCATCGCCGCCGGGAAGGAGAATCCGATCGAGCCGAGGTAGCCGGACATGAGAACCGCCTGGCGGGTGCATTCGAAATAGCGCCCAAAGGAGTAGGTGTTGTTGCCGACATCCACGGCGATGATCGCGTCTTCGGGGACGTGGCGGGTCATGGCCGCGAACACCGCCGCCGAGTTGACCCCCTTGCCGCGGTCATCGGCCAGGCGGCGCTCCTTCTCCTCACGCCAGATCTGCCAACGCGCGGCGACGTCCGGACGTTGGTCGGTGGCATCGTGTTGGCCGCGTACGGCTTCGGCGAGAATCTTGACCGTCACGCCGATCTCTCCCCACACCGGTACGTCGACGGCATGAAACTTACCCAGGGTCATCGGGTCGTAGTCGACCTGGATGGTCGGCTTCTTCGGCGTGATGCCGGTGTGGTTGCTGAAGCTGGCGCC
>JAKZVK010000713.1:0-2634 GCA_047516085.1 Bryobacterales bacterium | reverse complement strand
CGCTTCCTCAATTTGCCCAGTTCTTGGTCGGAAATCGCTCCGCGGGAGGAAAGGCCACAAGGCTGGCAAGCGCGTGAGCAGGTAGCCATGGAGATGTGCTCAAGATCCTTTTATTGCGAACCGTCGTTGTAATACTAGGAGATCGCGGCACATGGCAGCACATATCGTCGCTCAAAGCTCGACAGCGCGTAATGGGCGCAGCGGCATCTGACGACGAGGTCGGAGAGCTGGTCGAAGGGCTCGACGCTCTGCGCGGAAGTGGGGATGACAGTTCACTGGAGTCGGCCATCGCCCATCTGCGGCGAGTGGGACCGATCGAAGCGGTCGCCAGGTCGGTCAGCAAGATCCCGACCGGCGAATGGACTCGCACTGCAGCCGCTGGGAACTTCTCGGCTCTAAGATTGGCCGGCGACCTCATGGACGAGGGCGCTGCCAGTGATCTTCTCGTGTGGATCGCGCGAAGCGTAGGCGGCAACGCAACAGACTACGACAAGCGAATCCTACAAACGGTCGTTGTCGCGCACTCGGTGTTCGGCGCAGCCGCAGGCCTCATGCGCTCAGCTGCCGGCAACGCCCACCAAGCTACAGCGGAAATGATAGCGGCGCTGCCCGACCCGCAACTCGACCATCCGGCCAACCGCCTTCCAGACATCATCTGGCAGCTTGACTTCGACCAAGTCGCCGTTCCCGAACGGAATGCGCTGTCGGAACTCGGGCGGCAAGATCAGGGCCGTTCAGGGGCTGCTGCTCTCGGGTGGCTCGCAGCCAACAACGACACTGAAGCACTCGGTGAGTTGAAGCGCCGCGCCGCCAGCGGCGACCTGCCCGCCCTGCACGGCATCCCCATGGCAGCGCTAAACCACGCCGAAGCCGGACCGATCATCGAACACCTAGAAGACGTGGTGAGAGAGATTGTCTTGTCCGCCCGCAACGGTTCATCGAACGTAGTGGGCCCCGACACCTGCGGTGCTCTCGCATTTTTGAACCTGCGGTTCCCCGGCGTAGCCCGCTGGGATCCGATCATCGAGCTGCTATGCGAGCCTCTCGTGATTGAGCGCGACAAGCGGTTCGCCTGTTCTCGTATCATCGAAACGCCAGAACGGCTGCCGAGAGCCATAGGGAAGAGGCTTTCCGACAACATCGACTCTATAGGGAACGCCGCTCCGGCATTCGGGACTCCATCGGGGTCCGGCATTGATGTCGCAATCTCGGTTGCTGTCGGCGTGATCAGTGGCGACGCCGCCGATGCTGCTGTAGCAAAGCTCGCGTCCGGGTCCCCCCAAGAGCGCCAGGATGCCGCTCTGCTGCTCGGCTCGGGACACCGCCCGAACATGCAACCAGCCCTCGCCGCGCTCGCCGGAGACGCACGCTTCGACATCCGACGCGCAGCCGCAGAAGCAGTCGGGAAACTCGTCGCCGTAAACCCGAGTCCCCAGATCACCGAACTGGCCAGGCGACTCGTAGCCGACAAGGGAATAGAACTGCCGGAAGCGCTCCTTATCCGCCTCGCCGAACACGACCAGCACGTATCCGACGTCGGCGTGGAAATAGCGCAACAACTCACGCGAAGCCCTTCTGCTCGCGTGCGCCACCTCGCGAAGGGGCTTCTTAGACGCTAAGCGCTCTCGTTCTGACCGCGGCGCAGTGCTTGGCAGAACGGCGAGTGCTCGTGGTGGAGCGATTCGCGCCGCTCAGCGATGGCCCGCGTCGGGAACATTGAGCGGTCTCAGTTGTCGGAATCGTCGTCACGCTCCGGGCCGGTTGTGGTGCTCTAGTTGGGCTAGCCTTGCGAGACTTTTGGAACAGAACTCGCACTTTAGGAACAACTGGCACTTTTGGTGCAAAGCCGACTAGGGCGCCCTCCGGTATGAGCTCGTCCCTCCGCCGGAGGGCGTAGCGCTAGAAGGGTAGGGGGTCTAGGAAACTGGCCCACGCTTGCATGATCTCGCGGCGTTCCTCTAGCAGGTCCTCGCGGTCATAGGCTTGCGTTACTGACGTTCCTATCGAATGCGCCGTTAACTACTGACATAATCGTAGACCATCGACAAGTGGGGCGGAGCAAAAGTGTACCACCAGAGGTCATTGGCCAGCGTAAATGTCCGCGCCAGTTGTTCGGGAGAAGTGTCACAGAGGCAGGCTGGCAGCAGGCTGGGCGGGTGAGTGAGGACGGCTTCTGGCGCGACTTATGGGTTGTCTAATTCGTCCGGGGCTTGCGCTGCGGCGGTCTCCCTGCTGCGCTTGAGGCGGTAGCTCTCGCCGTTCATCTCCAGGATGTGCACGTGGTGAGTGAGGCGGTCCAGCAGCGCGCCGGTGAGGCGTTCCGATCCGAACACCGCCGTCCACTCATCGAAGGGAAGGTTGATTCCCTCGTAAAAAGTCATGGGCGAGGACATTGGAAGCGAGAGATAATAGGAGCGGCGAAAGTGGAGGAGTGAACGCTCAGGAGTAGGTGGTCGATGTTTCAAGCACGGGAACCAGCAGACGTATGCCAGTCTTATACGGCATGGTCGTGCATGCAATACGTTTCAAGTACCAACTGTTACATCGACAATCGACGTTAAGAAAACGATGGCTTGAGGAGAATCGGGGTTTCCGGCCAGACTTCTAGTATTACAACGTCAGTTAGTTTGATAG
>JAKZVK010000712.1:0-6178 GCA_047516085.1 Bryobacterales bacterium | reverse complement strand
AGAAAGAACGGCAGGCCGAACACCATCTGCCAAAACACGGGCCGGACCGGGTCGATGGTCTGCACCAGCCTCTGTGTGTAGACGGTCCTCGCTCCGAGCAGCAGCGCCGAGACCGTCGTCAGCAGATTGCCAAGGATCGGGCTCGACGCCAACCGCTGCTCGGGACGCCCGAGAAACACGATGCAGATGCCGCCGAACGCCAGCGCCAAGCCCAGCGCTCGCATCCACGACAAACGATCTTCCGGTACGAAAAAGTGGCTGATCACGTTGGCGAAGATCGGGTACGCGTTGAGCAACACGACGGCGTAAGCCGGGGACGTCAAATTGACGCCCGTGTTGAGCATCGTGATTTGCAGCGTGAACAACACGCCCAGCGCCAGCAGAAAGCGACGCTCCTGGGGCGGCGGTTTCAACGCGATCCCTTGGCTCATCGCCCAGGCGCCGACGACCGTCACTCCGACAGCCATGCGCCAGAAGGCGCTCCAAAAAGGCGGAAACGTCGCCAGACCGAGCTTCAAGGCAACGACGTTGCCACCCCATAGCGCCGCGGTGGCGACGGCCATGAGGGCACTGCCCGCACCGATCCGGGAGGCGCTCATGCGCGCCCCGCTTCGACAAACCGGAGACGTCTCGCGTGCTTCATCTTCCAGGGATTCCTGATGCACTCCTTCCCTCACGCATCCGACGAGAGGGAGGAGCTACTGCGCCAGCGCGTCTCGCAGGATCTCGACGACGTGGCGCGGCTTGCGGTCGGTAAAGTGGCCGATCTGCTGGCGGCAGGAAACGCCCGTCACCGCCACTTCCGTCTCGGGGGTCGCCGCCTCGACCGCCGGGATCAAACGTTGCCGGGCGATCGTCTCTGACAACTCGTAGTGCTCTTTCTCGAACCCAAACGACCCGGCCATGCCGCAGCAGCCCGAGTTGACTTCCGTGACATCGAGCCCCGGCGCGAGCCGCAAAGCTTCGAGGCTCGGGGCGCTCCCGATGTGGGCCTTCTGATGGCAGTGCGCATGAAACAGTACGGCCTTTGCGTCATCGTTGAACCGCAGTTCCAGCTTGTCGGCCCGCTCAAGCTCAACCAGAAACTCATCGACCAACCGCGCATTCGCGGCCACCATCTTGACGTCGGGTCCTTTCACCAGATCGAGATAGTCGTCGCGCAGCGTAAGCAAGCAACTTGGCTCGCACCCAAGCACCGGGATACCTTGCTCGACGTAGGGCTTGAGAACGCGTACGTTGTGCTCGGCGGCCTTGCGGGCGTCTTCGATGAGGCCTTTCGAGATCATCGGGCGGCCGCAGCAGGTACGCTCAGCCAGCACCACCTCGAAGCCCGCCTTCTCGAGCACCTCGGTTGCGGCCTTGCCCACCTGGGGGTAGTTGTACGTCATGAAGCAGTCGTGGAACAGAACGACTTTCGACTTGCCCGTCCCCGACGCCGTGCGCTTGCGCTTCTCAAACCACGTCTCGAAGTTTTCGCCCACAAACGGCGGCATCGCCCGCCGCGCGTCGATCCCCACAAAGCGGTCGAGCGCCCACTTCACCGGCTTGAGGCGCATCGTCAGATTCGCCAGCGGCGCAAACCGGCTGCCCCATTTGTTGAGTTTCCCGATGCCGGCGAACATCCGCGCGCGCAGCGGCGTGCCGTGCTCGGCGTAGTAGTGGGCCAAGAATTCGTACTTGATCTTGGCCATGTCGACGTTCGTCGGACACTCGCGCTTGCAGCCCTTGCACTCCAGACATAGGTCGAGCACGTCGTACATGCGCTTCGAGGTGAACTCCCCAGGCGGCAGCGTGCCTGATAGCGCCGCCCGCAGTGCGTTGGCACGGCCGCGTGTCGAGTGCTCCTCGTCGAGCGTGGCGTGATAGGAGGGGCACATCGTCCCCACGTCTCGCTTGCGGCAGACGCCCATGCCGTTGCACTGCTCGATCGCGCGGGCGAATCCGCCTTCGCGCGAGAAGTCGAGGTGCGTGTTGATGTCGATTGTGTGGTAGTCGGCACCCCAGCGCAGGTCGTTGACCGGTTCAGGAGCCTCGACCACTTTGCCTGGGTTCAAGATGTTGTCGGGATCAAACAGCGCCTTGACTTGGCGGAAGGCCTGGTAGATCTCAGGGCCGAACAGCTCTTTGTTGTACTTGCCGCGCGCGATGCCGTCGCCGTGCTCGCCGCTCATCGAGCCTCCGTACTCCTTGACCAGGGCAAACACCTCGTCGAGAATGCGGCCCATCTTTTCGACCTCCGACGCCTGCTTGAGGTCGATCATCGGACGCACGTGCAGGCAGCCCACCGACGCGTGCCCGTAATAGCCGCCGTGCGCGTCATGCGTTTCGAGGATCTCCTGGAAGCCCCGCAGAAACGCCGGCATCTTCGCGATCGGCACCGCCGGATCTTCGACGAACGCAATCGGTTTCTTGTCCCCCATCACGCTCATCAGCAGCCCGAGCGCCTGTTTCCGTGTGTTCCAGATACTGCTTTGCCGGCGGGCGTCAATGACCGGCACATAGCTGAAGCCGATGCCCTTGCGCTCGAGGTGGCCCTTCAGGCCGTCGAGTTTCGATTGCAACTCGGTCGCGGAATCTCCAAAAAACTCAACAGCCATCAGAACGTTCGCATCACGATCGACGAAGCCCATCTCGGCCGCGAACTCCGGCTTGCTAAAGGCCTGCTTGAGAATGAACTCATCCATTAACTCGACTGCGGCCGGCTCGAACTGCAGGATCTCCTCGACCGACTCCACCGACTCGTGCAGCGAATGGAAGTGCACCAGCAGCAGCGCCTTCTTCTTTGGCAGCGGCACCGCACGGATCTTCGCCTCGCTCACCACCGCCAGCGTCCCCTCGCTGCCGACCAGCAGCTTGGCCAGGTTGAACGGCCCGGTCCGGCTCGAATAGCCGGCGCCGTACGAGCCGTTGTTCGCGACCAGCTCGTCGAGGTTGTAGCCGCTGACGCGCCGAATGATGCGCGGGAAGCGCGCCAGGATCTCGTCCTTCTTGGCCTGGCCCAGCGCCAGCAGTTCGCGGTAGAGACGATTTTCCAAGCTCTCGCCGCGGCTCAGACTCTCCAGCCGCGCCTTCTCCACCGGGCCGAAGGTGGCCTCCGACCCATCCGCCAGCACCGTCTTCACTTCCAGCACGTGGTCGATCATCTTGCCGTAGACGATCGAATGCGAGCCGGCCGAGTTGTTACCCGTCATGCCGCCGAGCGTCGCGCGACTGCTGCTCGACGTGTCGGGACCGAGTTGAAACCCCTTCGGCCGCAGGCAGTTGTTGAGCTGGTCTTGGACCACCCCCGGCTGCACCCGCACCCACTGCTCTTCCGCGTTGAACTCGAGCACGTGGTGCATGTACTTGGCAAAGTCGATGTGGACGGCGTGGCCGACGGTCTGCCCCGAGAGGCTGGTCGCGCCGCCGCGCGGTAGGATCGGCACCTGGTTCCGCGCCGCCACCCGGCCGATGGCCGCCACGTCTTCGGCGTGCTTCGGAATCACCACGCCGATCGGTTCAATCTGCCAAACGCTCGCGTCGGTGCTGTAGAGCACCTTCGAATAGGTATCGAAGCGTACCTCGCCCTCGATTTCCCGGCGGAATTGCTCGGCGAGGTCTGGCGGGTACTGTTTCACTTGCTAACGCTCGGCGAGCCGGAGACAGTGCCGGAGATAATGCAACGTCTCCGGCCGCGAACCGGCCCTCTAGTGTTGATAAGACGGGGGTTACCGGGCGGCTTGAGCGATCAAACGGCTGATCCTATCGAGACCGATACCTATATTGTCGTCGCTGACGTTCGAAAAAGAAAGTCGCAGCGTATGGGAGCCGCTGCCATCGACGAAGAACGGCTGGCCGGGGATGAAGGCCACCTTTTCTTTTTCGAGGGATTTGTGGAGCAGCGGGAGCGTGTCGATCGGCTTCGTCAGCTCGACCCACAGGAAGAGTCCGCCGCGAGGTTGGCTCCAACGCGCCAGTCCTTCGAAGTGCCGTTCGAGACCCGCTTGCATCCCGGCGGCCTTGGCGCCATAGAAGGCCCGCACCTCCTCCAGGTGCGGCTCCATCCAGCCACGCCGCAGGTATTCGAGGATCATCCGCTGGCTCAAGGTCGCCGTGCAAAGGTCCCCGGTCTCTTTGGCCAACTCGATGCGGCGGACGATCTCCTCGGGCCCCGAGATCCACGCCACGCGCAACCCGGCCGCCAAGATCTTCGAGAACGTCGACATGTAGATCACGCGGCCGTCCTCGTCGAAGGACTTGATGGGCCTCAGCTCCGCCGGATCGACACCCGAGAAGTACACCTCGCCGTAGGCATCGTCCTCGAAGATGAGTAGGTCCTCCTCGCGGGCGACTTCGAGCAGCCCCCGGCGGTTTTCCTGGTTCCAGGTATGTCCGGAGGGGTTCTGAAAGTTGGGGATCACGTAGATGAGCTTCGGCCGTCCACCCTCGTCCCGCACTTCGCGAATGCGGCGCCGCAGGTCGTCAAGATCCATGCCCGCGTCGGTCTTCTTGACGCCCACCATGCGGGCCCGGAAGTTCTCGAATGACGCGGTCGCCCCGATGTAGTTCGGCAGCTCGACGAACACCGCATCGCCGGGATCGATCAGCACCCGCGCGACGAAGTCGGCCCCTTGCTGCGAGCCGCTGACCAGGATCGTCTCTTTCGTCGACGCCTCGAACCCTTTGACGTCGCGGTTGCGCTCGCGGACGGCCTCGATCAGCTCAGCATTGCCCCGCGTGACGCTGTACTGGAAGATCTTGCCTTTCTCGGCGGTCACAAGGTCATTGAAGATCTCGGCAAGCTGCTCATGGGGGAAGGTCTCGGCGTTCGGCGAGCCGGCGGCGAACGAGATCACGTCGGGTTTATTCACCAGCCCCGTCAACTGGCGAATCAGCGACGACTTCATCACCGCCGCGTCGGCGGACAGCATCGACTCGATCGACATGGTAGGGCGATTGTAGCGTACAGCCTGGAACTGCTCACCGTGCGGAAACAGAGCCGCGGATGTTAATCCGCGGGCGCGCGGACAGAAGTCCGCGCTTCCCCCTCGGCCACCTTACTCAGCCAGCCATTCGGGCCGGAAGCGGGCGAACGTGATCTGCTCGTATCGGTCCTGCTCGCCCCGTTCGTAGAGACAGGCGATCGAGCCGTCCGCGAGCACGGTGAGGCTGGAATACGCGGAGGGGCCCCGGTGCAGGACCTTGGCGTCCGGCCAGGTGGCGCCGTCGTCGTAACTCAGCCGCACCGTCATGTTCTCACGCTCGGTCGACGCCGGATTCGAGAACAAGACACGGTTCCGGCCGGACCCCGGTACGTCGAGCCGCAGCAGGCCGGCTTGGCAGCGCGGCTCGATCAGGGTTTCATCGAACGAGACATCCGACCAACTGAGGCCGCCATCGTTGCTGGTGGAGAGCGAGCGGCGGTTCTTGCCGTGATTGCTGCGCATGTTCAACAACAGTGAGCCGTCGGCGCGCTCGATGACCTGGCACTCGTTGTTCTTCGCGTCGGTTTCGCCGCCGATCTGCCAAGTTTCGCCATGATCGTCGCTGTAGATGACGTGCGAGTAGGAGAGTTGCGAGTCCTCTTTGCGGTGATCACACGGAATGACCAACCGGCCGTTGCGGAGCTGAATCCCGACGCCCGGCCCGGTGGCATACCATGTCCAGCCGGGTTTCTTGGCCGATGCCGTGATCTCGGTGGCGGGCGCCCACGTCTGGCCATCGTCGCGGCTGTGCGTGACCCACACGGTGCGCGTGCCGCCTTCGTGGCCCGACATCAGTTGCTTGCCGCTCGCATCACCGGGGTTCTTGGTGAGGAGCAGCCAAACAACACCTGTGTCGCGATCGATCACGGGCGTTGGGTTGCCGATGGTGTCCTCGCCGTGATCGGCGACCACTTCGACGCCGGACCAAGTCTCACCGCCGTCGACACTGCGGCGCAGCAGCAGATCGATGTCGCCCGAATCGTTGCGGCTGTTGCGGCGGCCTTCGCAGAACGCGAGCAGAGTTCCTTCAGGCGTCGTAATGATCGCCGGGATGCGATAGGTGTGATAGCCGCCTTCGCCTGCCCGGAAGAGTTCGGTTTGAAACATGGGAGCTTCTGTCGCGCATGCTGCGAGGAAACAGAGCACGGCCAAGAGAAGGCTGTCCGGTATCCAAGTTGGCTGGGATCTCACGTCAGTTCCTTGCGGAGGCAGTA
>JAKZVK010000711.1:0-8817 GCA_047516085.1 Bryobacterales bacterium | reverse complement strand
TTATACCAAACTGCGATGAGCAAGACTCATCGCAGTTTGTAGTGCGTTCAATCGCCACGCAGGCTTTCCTCGCAGTGGCTCGGGCGCGCCGTCGCGCTTGCCAACCTGCAATGAGTTTCACTCAATGCAGGTTGGTATTAGGGCCATGAAGAGATTGGCGGCGCGTACCGCGAAAGGTTACGTCTTCCGAGTGATCATGCCGCTTTCGCGAAGCCACCAGTGATGGCCTGCTGCCAGATATGCGTATAGACATCTGCCGCCACCGCCTTCTTCTCGTCGTCGGTGAAGGGTGGGGTCGGCAAGCTGGCAAACACTCTATCGAGGATGAGCACCTCGACATCGGCCTTGGTTTCCTCCTTCTCCCAGAACCGGTCGAGTGTGGCTAGGCGTGCCTCGATCGACTTCAGCAGATCACGGCTCGCCTGTTTCACCTGTTCCCGGTCGGCCTTGGCGAGGTTGTCCTTCTTTAGAAGATCGAACAACGCAAGTTCGTCCTCGCTAAGCTCCTCCTCGATCGCGCGCCGTTGCTCCTCATCCAGCTCGTGCATTAGCTCGGTCAGTCGCCGGAAGGTCTCCTCGATCGTGACCCGGTCCTTCTCGCGGTTATAGCCAGCAACGATCTCTTCGTATTTTCGCTGGTAGTCCATGCGCAGCGGGTTCTGCGCCAGCATTTCGGCAAGCTTCCGTTCGACGATCTCCCGGATGTCCTGCAACGCCGTCGCCTTGCGGCGGACCTTTTTTGCGAACTCCTCGCGCAGCTTTTCCATATCGATCAGGCTAAGGTCGAACATCGCCCCCTCCGCCTGATCATCGCCCGGCGCCTCGGTGCGGATCGCTTCGTTCACTATCCGGTGTAGTTCCTTCAGGAGCGCTGTCACATTCGCCGTATCGCGGCGTTCCGAAAGTTTCCTGTAGATGGCCTCGATATTGTTGTGCCGCTCGGCATAGGCATATGCTGACGGCTCCGGCAGCAATGCCTTGAAGCGCGAGAACACCTGCCGGGCCAGTAGTTCGAAACGCCGCTTGGCCTCGTCGCTCGTATAAACCGCTTCAACCGCGTCCCTTAGCCCCCCGATGCGCCGGAAACCGGTCGAACCGATGAGGGTTGCCGGGTCGAACCCGAGGCCGCGCAGATGCGCCTCCGTCGCCTCGATGGCCTCGATCAGGGCCTGCACGCGCTCCTCGATCGGTTGAACGATCTCCTCGCCGTCCTCTCCTTCATCCCCCAGCGCATATTGCGCCAGCGCCTCGCGCAGGCTCCTCAGCATTCCGTTGTAATCGACGATCAGGCCGAAATCCTTGCCGGGATAAACCCGGTTGGCCCGCGCGATCGCCTGCATCAGCGTGTGCGCCTTCATCGGCTTGTCGATATAGAGGGTGGACAGGCATTCCACGTCGAAGCCGGTGAGCCACATGGCGCAGACAATGGCGACCCGGAAGGGATGCTGCGGATTTTTGAATGCGGTTTCTACATCCACCCGCCTGCCGTCGGCGGTCTCGTATCCCCGCTTGATCCGGTCACGGCGCGGAACGATGTCGAAGCCCCATCTTCTGAAGTCCCGGACCTCGTTCTGTGCCTCGCTGATGACAATTTCGACGAGGGTTTCGTCCAGCCAGGATGCCTGGGCCGCCAGTTTCTCGGCCGCCTCCGCCAGCGCGGCACGGGCGGCCTCATCGACCGTCGCTCCGGCCTCCGCCCTTTTCACATCCGCAGCCGCGCGAACGGTGTCCGCCTTCGCCGTCCAACGAGGCTGAATGCGCTGGAACACCCTGGCGCAGGTGATCTTGTCGATGCAGACTATCATGGATTTGCCCGACTCCCACCGGGCCGCGCAGTGATCGACAAAATCTGCTGCGATCCTGTCCAGCCGCTTGTCGGCGGTGATGACCTCGTAGTCCTTGCCCAGCAGCTTTTCGAGCAGCGCCTCTTGGTCGGGATTGAGCTCGACTTCCTCGACCTTTTCCGCGATGCGGTCGTTCAGGTCGAGCCGCGCCACGCCTAGCTTTTCGCCCCGGTTTTCATAAACGAGCTTGACGGTTGCGCCGTCCTCCTCCGAGCGCTTGAAGTTGTAACGCGAGACGTAGTTCCCGAAGATGCGCCTGGTAATCTCGTCCTGTTTGAACAGCGGCGTTCCGGTGAAGCCGATAAAGGCAGCGTTCGGCAAGGCGCGCCGCATATTGCCTGCCAGCCGTCCCGCCTGCGTGCGGTGCGCCTCGTCGGAGATCACGATGATGTCGTCGCGCTCGCTGTAGGGCTGTGTCGGATCGACCTCCCTGTTGAACTTGTGAATCAGGCTGAAGACATAGGGGTGGTTCTCCTTTAGCCGCGCTTCCAGAGCGCCTCCCGAAGCCGCCCGAGGCGTGTTGTCGTCGGCGATGCCGCATCCGACGAAGGTGCCGTAGATCTGGCTGTCGAGATCGTGCCTGTCGGTCATCAGCAGGAAGGTGAAATTACCCTCCAGCTTCCGCCGCACCTTCTCGGCGAAGAAGGCCATGGAATAGGACTTGCCACTGCCCTGGGTGTGCCAGAAGACGCCGAGCCGGCCGAGCTCGGGATGCGCCCGTTCGACGATGTCGACCGGTCCTTTGGGAATGAAGGGCGACTGGGCCTCGGCGAGCTCCAGCGCCGGCAGGCTCTCGGCCGGGGCGTCGGGTTCGAGCGGCAGCTCGACGATACGATGCAGCAACCGCCGCTCCGGCGGAAACTGCCGCTTCAGCTCCTCCTGCCGCGCCACGGACTCCACCGCCCGGTTCACCCCCAGCACCTGGTGGTTTCTTGCGATCACCTTCCGTGTCCCGCCCGGTTTGCTCTCGTCGAAGAGGATGAAGTTCTCGACGAGATCCAGGAGCCGGTCATGGGCCAGCATCCCGTTCAAGAGGCGTTCGGCATCCACGCTGCCCTTGTCCGTCTCGTCGAGCCGCTTCCACTCGGCGAAATGCTGCCACTCGCTGGTGATCGAGCCGTAACGGGCGCGGTCCCCGTTCGAGACGACCAGGAAGGCGTTGTGGTGGAAGGCATGCGCGATGACATTCTCGTCCATATAGTCGGAGAGGTTGTTGTCGAAGCCCTCGCGGATGTTCCTGTAAACCGCCTTGAGTTCGATGAAGACCAGCGGCAGGCCGTTGACGAAACAGACCAGATCGCCACGGCGCTTGTAGTTCGGCGTACGGATACCGGTAAGCTCCAACTCGCGCACGGCGAGGAAGCGGTTTGAGCCCGGCGCGTTGTAGAAGTCGATTACCTGGGCGCGCGCCGACTTGCGCTGGCCTCGGGCATCCCGATACTCAACCGGCACGCCCTCACGGACCAGCCGGTAGAATTCGCGATTGTGCTGCACCGTCGAGCGGCTGACGTCAAAGACCGTCAGCGCCCGGATTGCGTCCTCGACGGCCGAAGCCGGCAGACCGGGATTGAGGCGTTCCAGCGCCGCTCGCAGGTCGCGGATCAGCACCGCCTCTTTGGTGTCGGTCCGTCCGAGGGAGCCGTCCGGCCCGAAGGTCTCGCGGTTCCAGCCATAGAAGCTCTCCCAGCCGAGCACCTCCTCCAGATGCCCGGCGAAGGTCGCCTGCACCAGCCGATCCTCGCTGTTGATGGTCGTTACCGCCATCGCGCGCGTCAGTTCGTGCCAGCACTTGCGTACTGCATCAGACTGCGATCCCCCCGTTCATCAGGCGCGGCAGGAGGAGGTCGCGGGCTTGGGCGAGGGCCTCCACTTGCTTTTCGAGGTTGGCGATCTGCCGAAAACTTATATCAACGCTTTCGTGAAATAACTTTCGCAGATTCGCGGGAGCAGACACTACGCTCAACCGCTCAAGGTGTTTAGGATTAACATGCGGTTGTGCGGCACCCTGCTGCATACCAGTGACCTCAGTCTGACGTGACTTCATTGTAAGGTACATGAACCAAATTTCTGGATTGTCGGCCGCACTTAGATAAGAGCAGTCTGATGCCCAAATGTCTGTATGATACAAGTTGACGTGGCCAGCATTAGCACCAGATGCGCTGACCGTCACTACTGGACCAACAACATTCGCCTTGCTGTGGTGATATGTGGGTTGTAATCCGCCTCCTACAACCGGTATTTCGCCGTGTTCAACTGTGTTTTTCGTAATGTTTTTCCCTTTTTTTATTTTCGCAATTTGTCCAAGGCTCAGCCGTTCCCATCCCTCAGGAAGTCCGTCGGCGATCTTGATGTGTTCGTGGCCTGGGAAGCGGAAGTAGACGAACCATTCGCGGTAGAGCAACCGCGCCGCCTCCTCCAGCAACGCAATCCGCCGCCGGTTGTTCTCGATCAAGTAGTCATAATTGGAGAGGATGCTCGAGATATTGTCTTGTTCATATAAACTTGGCTTGAAAATGCGAAACGCTTTGATATCTCGAAGCAGGAGGTTTTTTTGAGCGGCGCCCGCTGCTGGGTGTATGAATGCCTTCATATTGGCGGCCAAATAATAGTAGAGAAACCTGGAGGATATTGCACAGGATCTCGGTTTTAGGATCGCGACGCTTTTTTGGAACGTGGTCCTAAAGGTTCGTTCGTCGTCTTGCGTGATCGCTAGCCGTCCAATGGTGCCACTATTCGTTACCAGCAAGTCGCCCAGTTTGAGGTCAGTTCTCCGATGCGTTTCCGCAAAATCTTCCTCCGATATTTGTCTCGCATTTTCGTAGTTGATGATCCCGTCACGAATGTCCTTTGCGCTTATGAAGTAGTAGTCTGAGTTTTCCTCGTCTGTGCAATCTCCGTGTTTACCGTCCGTTATTAAACTACAGACTGCGCCTAACGTAGTCGCTTGCCAAGTGTTCACGCCCCCAACTCCTCGAAGTGCTGGGCGATACGCGCCGCTAGTTGCGATGCTTCCTCGTTCAGCCCCTGCAGGTCGATATGGATCGCCCGCAGCGCCTCCTCGAAGTCGAAGTCCTCGTCTTCCTCCTCGGGTGCGACGCCGACATAGCGGCCGGGTGTGAGGCTCCAGTCGTGCGCCTCGATCTCAGCCCGGTCGACCAGCTTCACCAGACCCTCGACATCACGCAGTTCGGCGTCGGGAAAGCGCTCCTGCAGCCAGTTGGCCTGGCGCACGAAATAGCGCGCCCGGCGCAGCGCCTCGACGGCACCGGCCCGTGTGCCCTGCAGCGCCTTGCGCGCTTTGTTGATGTCCGTATTGGCCCAGAGGTCTGATTCCCGCGCATCGAGTTCCTTTACGGCGACGTCGACCGCGTGCCCTGCCAGCTTGGCCGCCAGGTCGATCTGTCTGGTCAGGTGCCGGCAGCATTCGGCCATGTCGTGCAGCCCTTTTCGCGCCGCATGCAGCGCGGCATTGTCCCGCGTAGTGCCCCGTTCCCGCCTTTCGCCCGGTCCGGCGGCCCGCGCCGCGACCTCGGCCGCGAATGCCCCGATGTCGGCCGACAGCGTAGCCTCTGCCGAAATGAGTTCCTCCCATGTTTCCGCCAGCGGGTCTGGATCGCGCGACTCGGAGGCGAAGGGTTCGGCCAGATCGGCGAGCTTGGCGAGCGCTTCCTCGAACGCCGCGAGCGGCTCGGCGGTCGCCTGCCCGTCGGCGACGGCCTGCGCGAGATAACTCTCCACCAGCTTGAGAAACCGCTCCGACTGGCCGCGATAGAGCCAGACGATGGCGGCGATGTTCTTCTGCTGCTCCGGACTGAAGTCGAAGATCGCGCGCGTGACCTTGCGGTAGATGTTGCGCGCATCGAGCATCAGCACTTGTTCGCGCCGGGTCTCGTCCCGCTCCTTCGCCCGGTCGAAGAACCAGAGCTGGCAGGGCACGGTGCGGGTGTAGAAGAAGTTGCCGCGGATATCGATCATTACGTCCACGGCGCCGGTCTCGACCAGCTTCTGCCGCACTTTGGCTTCGTCCCGTCCGGCACCGGAGGCCTGCGACGACATCACGACGCCGGCACGGCCAGTCTCGCACAAGTAACTGTAGAAGTACTGAAGCCAAAGATAGTTGGCGTTGGAGACCTTCTTCGACTTGTTCACTCCGGGTAGGCCGAAAGGCAGGCGTTTATCACTCTTGACCTTTTCCGCGTCGACCTCGTCCACATTGAACGGCGGATTGGCCATCACGAAGTTGCATTTTCCGGCCAGCTCGTGCGGGTCCTTGTAGTAGGTGATGGCTTCGTTCCCGGCGCGAATTGTGCCCTGCAGCCCATGGACGGCGAGATTGATCTGAGCCAGCTTCGCGGTCGTCTCATTCTTCTCATGGCCGTAGAAAGTGACGCGCTTCATCGTGTCGTCGCCCGCGTCCTCGATGAAATGGCTGGACTGGACGAACATGCCGCCCGATCCGCAAGCGGGGTCGAAGACGATGCCGTGGTCCGGTTCTATCACGTTGACAATGGTCTGGACGATTGACGGAGGGGTGAAGAACTCGCCGTTGTCGTGCGCACGCTGCTTGGAAAACTCGACGAGGAAATACTCGTAGATGCGGCCGAAGACATCGCCCGAGGCCGTGCGTAGCTCCTCCGAATCGAACATGCGCAGCATGCGTTCGAGCACATCGTCTTCGAAATGCTCGTAGTCCCTCGGCAGCTGACCGGCCAGCGGTGGAAAGCGCCTTTCGACGGCTTCCATGGCCGCCGAGAGTGCTGCGCCCAGTTTGCCGTCCTTCGGCATCTGCAAAACGGCATCGTACCGTGCAGCCTCGGGTAGCATCATCGCTCGTCGGCGCACAAAGTCGGCTTCTACGAGATCTCGGTCGGGCATATTGCCCGCGGCCTGGTCGGCCTCGATCGCCGCCAGCGCCGCGTAGTATCGGTTCGAGGCCTGACGGAGAAACAGAAGACCCATAATGGGCATGAAATACTCGTTCGACGCTAAACCGGAATTGGCTCGCAGATCGTCGGCGATCTTCCAGAGCCCCGCCTCGAACTGCTCGATGCCGATGAAATGATCGGCAGCCACGGAATTCATGCCATTTCCCATCATACGACTGTACTTCCCGGCATGCGTAGCCGCTTGCCCTCTTCCTCGGCGACGATCGGATCCAGGAAAGCGTTGCAGTCGTCAAGCTCTCGTCTGGTCTCCTCGACCGAGCGCCAGTCGATGGCCGCAGTCCATCTCTGCGCATAGTCGAGCATGCGGATCAGGGGCTGGGGCCGGCCGGATTGTGAGAGTGCCTTCAGCGCGGAGAGATAGTTGGCGCGGTACACGGTGGGCACGATGATGCGCTCTTCCCCCGCCGCCGCCAACTCGACGTTCATCATGATCCGTGCCGTCCTGCCGTTGCCGTCTGAGAAGGGATGGACCTCGGAAGTAAGGAATTTCACGAATACCGCACGCTGGAAGGGCGTTTCCAGGCTGCGGCAAAGGTCGAAACCCTGCGTCAGTGTGCCAGCGACGAGGTCCGGCGCGACGAATACGGTGGAGCCGGCGCGGTTTTCCGCCTGCTTGAAGGTTCCGGGCTGGTTGTCGGGTCGACCTTCCATGATCGATGCGTGACGGGCCTTGAGAAGCGCTTCCAGTGCAGAGGCATCTGCCGGGGTGCGAGACATTTCTCGAGGATCGGATACGATGCGCCAAGTGCCCAGGATGTCATGCGCGTCCGCGGGACGCTCGTTGGGAATGACGCCACGGAACACGATGTCGGCGGCCTCGTCGACGGCAAACTCGGTGCCCTCAATGAAGTTCGAGAAATAGGCTTCGAAGAAGGCGAGCGTCGCATTGCCCTCGGGCCCTCGAATGGGCGCTATGCGGGAGAGAGGGGGATGGTCGCGCAGTGCTGTGTGAAGGGCCTGGAACAGAACCAGGCGGTCTGGATCGTAGGGGCGGCCCAGACGACGGGCGACGGCGGGCGGTGCGGTCAGTTCTGCCTCGCGGGTGCCGAGCAAGGCTCCAACCATCGCATCGAGGGCTGAAGCTTGCTGCTTGAGCTCGAGAGCGGGCGCCAGGGAACGGATCTCATTGCGCAGCCGGTTCACCGCTTCTTCACCCGAACGGCGGATGAGCGTATCAAGCCGTTCCTCGATCTCGGCTCGGGCGAGGGTGCGAGCCACGAGCCCGCCACGCGCACGCGTCGGACGCATGTTCTCCAGATAAGCGCGCGCAGTCGAGCTCAGGAAGAGTTCGCCGAGAAACGGTCGGTCGGTGGGGAGCGGTCCTGGACCGCGCCGAGGCCGGAGGGTGAGACCCGGGAGTGTGATGTCCTGGCCGCGCGCGGTAATCAGACAGACCGAGCCGTCGCTCGCTGGGGCGTTCTCCAGCGCCGTCCGGTCCGCAATCAGTGCTCCTGGAAAATACCCGGCGACGACGTTCCACAGGTTGCGTGCCACGATCGCCTCGGGCGGATCAGACTTGTTGCTGGTATAGAGCCGCGAGGCCAGCTTGCGCAGCTTGCCGGCCTTGACCGCGCGCGACACAGCTCGCGCGATGTGCTTGTCGGATACGAACGCTTCCGGCATGCGGTCCAGCGACTTGGCGACGGATATTCTCGACATTAGCAGTCCTTCCAACACCAAGATACGGACATTTGGCACGATAGGAAAGGAAAAATGAGACTTATCTCTACTTAAGCCGAGGTAGGATGTTGCGAGGGGCCATACTGGGGGACCGTCATTCAGCGCCAAGACGCTGTCGGCAAGGCTGTGTCATAGACTCGCACATTGAGGAATTCGGTGCGGTGACGGAGAGCTATGGCCGAGAGTGGACGGGGCGGTAAAAAGTCGATTCCTCATGAGAGTCGGCTGGGTTATAATTGTGCATGTTTACTTTACGCGACCGACGGACCGGAGAATTGTTTGATCGCTGGTCCTATTTCGGGGACAAACGTCGGCGCCTGATGGAGCAATCCTGGGCCGGGGTTTTT
>JAKZVK010000710.1:0-2815 GCA_047516085.1 Bryobacterales bacterium | reverse complement strand
GCAGTGCGAGGCCAGGATCTCGCCCATGCGTCCCCGCTCGATCTCAGCGGCACTCTCGATCGCGGGCAAGTACTTCGAGGGCGCGCGGCCACCAATCTGACGATTCGTGCGCGCGGAGATGGCGGTCTTGTTGATAATGCTGTTGTAGGTCGTCGCCTTGATGGCAGTGAGTTTTTCGCGGGCAAGCGAGCTTTCGGGGTTTTTGCACCACCGCTCGGGAAAAATGTGATGGATGTCGATAGCGTCATCGAAGAAGATGTGAGCCTCGATTGGCTCGCCCGTACGGAAGTCGCGTCCGCCGTCGCGCATCAATAGTGCGTAGATCCCCTTGTAGGCGGAGCTGTTGCGGCTGCGAAGCGTCAGCAGGCGACCAGCCTGGAAGTTCGACTCCGAGATCGTGATGGGTTCGCCCGCCTCCCCGCGTACCCAGCCCAGAACCTCAGGCACGTCGCGGGCGAAGCGGCTCTCGATCGCGCCGCCGTAGAGTTCGCCCAGCACGCCGCACCAGTACCAACGCGCGATCTTCTGCCGGGCTCCCTCCGTCTCGCCAGCGTTGCCGAGGTCGGTGAAGATCGCGGCCAAGGGCACGACCTGCGTGCGGTAGGGCAGATCACGAGCCTTGAAGATCTTCTGCCCGTGCAGAAATCTCGCAGCGCGTACGAAACCCTCCTCCACCCGGTCAGCCCAATCCATCCAGTTGGCGACTTCGAGCTTCAGGATGTCCTTGCGCTTGCAACTGATGCCGGGTGCCTTGTCGTACGTCGCACCGCCAGCGAGAGTCTTGCGGCGGCGCTCTTGCGTCACCAGGAGCGAAATAGCCTGGAGGAAGTCGTCGCTCTGGAGGTTGTGGAGCACTGTGTACTTCTGCTTCAGGCGCTGCTCACGGGCGTCCCAGTCGTCGCGGAGTTGGAAGTTGTCGGCAGCGAACGAGGCGGTCAGAAGCTCGAAGACGGAGAGCGGGACCCCGCCCTGGTTGACGCGCTCGAAGACGAGGCACACCGCCTCCTTGGGAGTCTCCCTCTTGAGCTCAATCACCGGCACCTGGTACTGCTTGAAGCGCTCGATTACCTCGTCGCTGAATTCGTCGAACAGGCGTATCTTCTCCGGGTCGTAGCCCCAGTGCTTGTGGTACGCGTGTCGCCATTCGTTGCTGTCGAAGATGCGGTTGACAGGGAACAGAGCTTGCTCGTACTGGCGCTCCAGCGTCGCCACATCCAAGCGGATGTCCCCACCGAAGGCCTTGACCATGCCGTCCTCCGGTATACTCAGCACCGCATCTTCTCGGTCTGCCTCGGGACGGACGGCCGCGTCCATATCGATGAAGTACCAAACCCGGATCGACTTACGCTTAGCATCCTTGGTCTCCACTGCTGTCCGGCCCTTCAGAGCCCAGTAGAGCGAGGTCAGCCGCTGCTGGCCATCAAGAATGAGGGTTTCGGGCGCGGCATCGAGATCTCCGCCGGTCCCGGCCACTGGTCGCGGCTTGAACCGGACGTGTTCGCCGCCTGTCTGGAGCAGCATCACCGCGCCGATCGGGAAGGATACGGAGACGCTCGCGAGCAGGCTCTTGATGTGTTGGTCGTCCCATACCCAGCCGCGCTGAAAGTCCGGGAGTTGCAGACTGCCCGTGTCAGCGCGGGTGAGCAGTTCCTGCAAGGATGTCTTGGTGCTGTCGAAACTAGTGCATGTCATGCGGCTATTTCGCTCGTTGGCGCTCTCTTCTCAGCCGAGCAACCGGAGAACCCTCGTTTGGTCATGTCGGAGACGATATATCACGCCGCCGAATCAGTGAACGGAAAAGGGCCGACCGCCGACGCGCGGGCGCCCTCGGGGTCGAATGCTCGCAGGGTCCGCGCGGGGGGGCAGCTCGCCGACCAGCCGTAGACCGACCGCCAAAGCGTTCAGACCGCGACGACGCGGGTCCGGCCGAAGCCTACCCCTTTTCGCTCGGGACCGTCGACCGTCGACCGTCGACCGCCACGCTCGAGAACTCTTCCGGCTGGCCTCCGTCCGGCGCACGACACCGCGGCGACGATGCCCGTCCGGGTCGCCGACCGCGTGCGTCGGGTAGCGCCAGCCGTAGACGCCGGGCGCGAGGGGTTCGAACGTCGGGGTTATGTCAGATTTGGCGGACCCATGATAGTCGTCCGCGTCCGTCTCGGTCTCGCCGTCGTCCTTCGTCGCCTCGATCTCGACCTCGGATCACGTGACCGGCCGGCGCCAGCCGGTCAGCCGCACGATGTCGTCTTCGTCGACCTCGCCAACGTCGAACCCGTGATCGTCGCCGCTGAAGACGGCATCGGTATTGAGCTGGTCCGCCGGCTCGCCGCACAGCACCCACGGGCCCCGGATGCCCCCCCGGTCTTTCGCGGAGCCGGTCGAATCTGAGCGGGCGGGGGGGAGTTGCCGCGGGTCTTCCGGTTCCCGCTGTCCGGGGCGGACGGCGCGACGCCCCCCCACGAGGCCGCGCGGGTCGACGCTTGGCTCGACGCGCCGCGTGGCGGGAACGACCTCGGAAGATCTGCGGTCAGAAGGATACACCGACCGCGGCCGGGCACGTACTCGTCGCGGCCCCGGCGGGCTACTTCGCGGCTTTCTTTCTGCGCTCGGCCCAAGAGGCTGTTCCCTCACCACCACCGGTGTCGTCGATGGGACCCTCGCCGATCGGCGTCGTCGCCGGCGAGCAGAGGGATCGCATCGCGCGCGTCGACCAGCGGTACGGCATCACGGCTCCATGCCCGCTGCAGCTCCAGGTGCGCGCGGGACCGGCAGCGACGTCTCCCAGGTCCGGCAGGCCCCATGCGCGGCGCTGCTC
>JAKZVK010000709.1:0-18052 GCA_047516085.1 Bryobacterales bacterium | reverse complement strand
CGAGATAGGCGACCGCTTTGGGAAGCGATAGGGTCTTCGCTACGGGTTCGTTGGCCGACGCTGGCGGTATGGCGATAGTCCCGAAGTGGTATTGATGGACTCGGTGGTCCCTCTTGGGCTCGGCCCGCAGCACGGGACCGCTGACCAAAGAGAGCGACAGCAATGCAGCAAAGATGGCGGCTCTCATCACGGAAAGTAGTCTACTACGACAGCCGCTCGTAGCGGGTGAAGCGCCGGTTTTGCTCCCGAGCGGTGACGACCTCAAGCCCCGATGGCGCGGTTGCGGCGGGCCGTGTCATCAAGCGATCGTCAAAATGCCTACGTGCGGATTCGGGCGACGAGGCTCGCTTTCCGGGAGCCAGTTCCTGTAGGCTACGAGGTTTGACCTAGAAGAGTTGGAGGCTACCGAGTGAGCTTTGTTCGATGGAGCATATTGGCTACCGTACTGCTGGTTTCTTGCGGTCAAGACCCGGTCCAAGACCCCGCAGCGCCAGAGGATTTTCTGGCCCAGAACGGAAAGAGGGAAGAAGTGACAACGACAGAATCAGGATTACAATACGAGGTGCTTGAGGAAGGCGACGGTGCGCAGCCGACTCGGGAGGACCAAGTTACGGTCCACTATAAAGGGGAGCTGCTCGACGGTACGGTCTTCGACTCGAGCTACGACCGAGGCGAACCCGCCACCTTTCCGCTCAACCGCGTCATCCCGGGCTGGACAGAGGGCGTGCAGTTGATGAAGATCGGCGCGAAGTACAAGTTCTACATCCCACCTGAACTTGGTTACGGCTCACGCGACCAGGGCAAAATCCCGCCCAACTCGACGCTGATCTTTCAGGTCGAACTGCTCAGCATCGGCTGACACCCGCCAGGTTCGTTTACGGCAAGATTCTCAGCGGGTTTGGTTCCGAGGCCAGTGGCCCCGGCTCGGGGAGCGGCGGTTTCGTTGCGGTGAGGAGCAAGCCGCCCGCCTGCTGAAAGGCCTCCCGCTCTTCTCGCGAGCGCCAGTGTACATCGGGCTCGAAGTCCGGTGCCACCGGCGTAGTGTCGGGAACCTGCTCGGTGCGGACGTCCTGGAACCCGAGCAACTCGAAGACCTCTTGCCACTCGCCGGCGGACTTGAGTTGAAAACGCGCCGGGGCGTGCTCCTGCCAGTGGAGCGCGTGAGCGTTCTCCCGGTAGTAGAACAGCAGGATGAAAACCTGCCCTCCCCATGCGGTGACCCGGAAGATCTCCCGGGCAGCTTTCTCAGGCGAGTGCCAGTAGTAGGCCGACTCGACGCTGAGCACTCGTGAGAAGTAGTCCTCGGCCCAGGGGATCTCTTCCACCGAGCCGGGCGCGAAGAGGATGTTGTCCAGTTCGATCGACCGGGCACGGGCGAGCGAGATCATCTCGTCGGCGACATCGATGCCGACCACGGCGCCCTCGGGCGCGAGAGGCGAGAGCAGACGGCAGGTCCAGCCGTCGCCGCAACCCACGTCGAGAATGCGGTCGTCGCGGCTGAGTTGCATCCGCTCGACGACCTTCTCGGTGACTGGCCGGTGCCAGCGCTCCATGTCGCTTGCACGATCGTCGCGGGCCCAGCGATTGAACTCTTCGCGGAGCAACTCTTCGTGGTCGAGACGGGCGATCTCGTGAGGCGGCACCATGGCGGCGTGCTCAGGTTCGATGTAGCAAACCGTGGGGCGCACTGGACGTATGCACGCGGTACGTCGAGCCCGTCTATCGAACGGCTACTGGAAGATATGGCTCGTTCGGGGCTCGGCTCAAGCGTACTCGTACACTTGGGTTTCGACCGTCCGGTGAGGCTGTTGATTGCTCCAGACCGTCTGTTGGAGCCTGTCGACAACCTCGGCAGCGACACCAACCTCCCCGCACCGATCGCAGACGCGTGCCGGTACGTTCTCGACGACGACGAGGCGTCCGTCGTAATCGAGGCTGTAGCGGACTAGCCTTTCGTGGTATTCGTCGGAGCTGCAGACCGAGCAAGTCACGGTTTCTCGCCGGCACTCAGTCCGGCGCGGGGGGCAAGCTTAGTCGCCCGCGATCGTCACCAACTCCTGCTGCTTCACGACCGCTTCGGCATCTTCGGCGGTGAATTCGGCGACGCGGGAGGAAATGTTCATCGAGCAGTAGTTGGGCCCGCACATCGAGCAGAAGTGAGCCTCTTTGTAGCCCTCTTCCGGCAGTGTCTCGTCGTGCATCGCGCGGGCCGTTTCCGGGTCGATCGCCAGCTCGAACTGCCGATTCCAATCGAACTCATAGCGAGCCTTCGACAGCTCGTCGTCCCAGTCACGCGCGCCAGGACGGTGCCGGGCGACGTCGGCCGCATGGGCGGCGATCTTGTAGGCGATCAGCCCCTGCTTGACGTCTTCTTTATTCGGCAGGCCGAGATGCTCTTTGGGGGTGACGTAACACAGCATCGACGCACCGTGCCAGCCGATCATGGCCGCGCCGATCGCAGAGGTGATGTGGTCGTAACCCGGCGCGATGTCGGTCACCAGCGGCCCCAGCGTATAGAAGGGCGCCTCGTGGCACATCTCCATCTCTTTGTCCACCTGCAGCTTGATCTCGTCCAGCGGGATGTGCCCGGGACCTTCGATCATCACCTGCACGTCGTATTCCCAGGCCTTCTTCGTAAGCTCGCCCAGCGTTTTCAGCTCGGCGAACTGCGCTTCGTCGCTGGCGTCGGCGATCGAGCCCGGACGCAGTCCGTCACCGAGCGAGAAGCTCACATCGTACTTCTGGAAGATACTGCACATCTCCTCGAAGTTCTCATACAGAAAGTTCTGTTTGTGATGCCGTACCATCCACTCGGCCAGTAGCGCACCGCCGCGGCTAACGATGCCCGTGACACGCTTCGTCGCCATCGGTACGTACTGGATCAGCACGCCGGCGTGGAGCGTCATGTAGTCGACACCCTGCTCGGCCTGCTCGGTGATCACGTCGCGCATGACGGGCCAAGTCAGGTCCTCGATGCGGCCGTTCACGCGCGTAAGCGCCTCGTAGATGGGTACGGTGCCAATCGGCACGGGCGAGTGGTTGATGATCGCCTTGCGGATGAGCGGGATGTCGCCGCCGGTCGAGAGGTCCATGACCGTGTCGGCGCCGTACTTCAGCGAGTAGTCGAGCTTCTCCAGTTCTTGGTCGATCTCCGACGTGACCGCAGAGTTGCCGATATTGGAGTTGACTTTGCACTTCGACTCGATGCCTATGGCCATCGGTTCAAGGTTGGTGTGGCGCACGTTGGCCGGGATGATCATGCGTCCCCGGGCGACCTCGTCGCGGATCAACTCAGCGGGCTGGTTCTCGCGCTTCGCGACGTACTCCATCTCCTCGGTCGTCACGCCTTGGCGGGCATAGTGGATTTGAGTGCGGATGGGATCGTTCGCGCGCTTGGCCACCCATTCAGTACGCATAAGAAACCCTCGTTTTCCTTTGTCCTAGCGGAATCGTCCCTCATTATGTCACAGGGGCTCGCGTCGACCCACACGGAAACGACCGTGGCGTGAGAGCGAGTCCAGGGCCGGTTGGACGTTCGCTGCCCGAATCTCCGCAGCCGCCGCCGGCGCTTTGAGGGACGCGCCGGTGTCTGCTATGCTGGGCGCGTTTCAGCCATGAATCATTCCACTCGGCCGGTCTTGTTCATACTTCTTCTGGCGCCGTTGCTCGCCGCGCCATCCACAGCCCAGTCGCCGACTCCCCGCCCCAACGTCATCCTTATCCTCACCGACAACCACGGCGCATGGACGCTGGGTTGCTACGGCAACCCCGACATCCGCACGCCCAATATTGACCGGCTCGCCTCGGAAGGCGTTCTCTTCAACCGTGCCTTCGCTAACAACCCTGTCTGTTCGCCGACGCGAGCGAGCCTGCTCACCGGGCTGATGCCCTCGCAGCACGGCGTTCACCGCTACCTCGGCGGGGACGGCGCACAGATAGGGCCTCAGGCCTACAACACGCTCGAGGAGTTCGCGACCCTACCGAGCATTCTGACCGAATCGGGCTACGTCGCCGGGCTGAGCGGCAAGTGGCACCTGGGCGGAAACTTGCGCCCCCAGGAGGGCTTCACCTACTGGATCACCAAACCTCACGGCGGCAGTCAGGGCTTCTACGGCCAGGAGGTCATCGAGGATGAACAAATCCGCAATGAGCCAGGCTACCTGACCGATCTTTGGACCGACCACGGCATCCGCTTCATCAAGCAGAACAAGGACCGTCCGTTCTTCCTGTTCCTTGCCTACAACGGCCCCTACGGTCTGGGTCCTGCAATGCGCGAGCCCATCCGCAACCGTCACCGTCTCCAGTACGCTCGGCACCCCTTGCCATCAATGCCGCGCGACGCCCCGCACCCCTGGAACTTCAACTACGGCGGCTGGCTTCGCGATATGCAAGTGCGCCGCAAGTATGCGGCCGAGGTGAGTGGTATTGACGACGGCGTGGGGCGCATCTTGACAACGCTCCGAAATCTGCGGCTCGAGGACAACACGCTCATCATCTTCATGGCCGACCAGGGCCTCGCCGGCGGACACAGTGGTTTCTGGGGCATGGGCGATCACACCCGCCCGCTCACGGCGTTCGACTGGACTACCTGGATCCCGATGATCTTCCGCCACAAGGGGGGAATCCCCGCGGGCCAAACCAGCGACGCCGTGGTCAGCAATTACGACGTGCTGCCAAGCGTGCTCAACTACCTGGGCCTCGCGGACAAGCTGCCGAGCCGGCCACCATCGCCGGGCCGGAACTTTACGCCCATCCTTCAGGGGCAAGAAACCGAGTGGGACGATACGGTCTTCTTCGAGTTCGAGAACGTGCGCTCGATCCGCACCGAGAAGTGGAAATACATCGAGCGGATCTACCAACAACCCAACGAACTCTACGACCTTGAGTCCGACGCCGGCGAGAGGATGAACCTCTACGGCCGCCCTGAGTTCGCTCCGATCCAAGCCGAACTGGCGAAGCGCCTACACGCTTTCTTTGACCGTTACGCGGAACCGAAGTGGGACCTCTGGAAGGGCGGCCGATCGAAAACCGACCTCATGACAGCCGACTTCTTCGGGATCGAGAACCCCTACCGCCCCTCGCGCTACAAGCCGCAGCCCGGAGAAGGAAAACCCAAGTAGCTAGCCCAGGGCTAGGCTAACAGCCCGTGGTGAGGTCGAGAGCGGCGCCGATCAAAATGTAGGGGCACGGCATCCCTGTGCCCGCCCGCTCGGCCTACCGCGACACGTAGGGGTATCGAACGATCTCGACGAAGAACCTCACTTGCACCGCGGGCCGCTACGGGTTCGCCGCGCTGTCATCCTCAGGCAGGGGTGCCAGATCGTCGATCTCGTCAAACGAGATCACGGCGTCGGCGCTGAACTTGCGGTAGAGGCGGAACTCCACCTCGTTGCGGGCGAGTAGCCTCCCTTGCCTCAGGCGGACGCGCGCCTTGAGCGGCAGCAGGTACTCGCTGCCGCTGATCTCGGTGTAGTCGTAGTCGAGACGGCTTTCCGCGGATTGGATCGGGAAGCCGCTGGGGATGTCCTCCGCTTTCTCGTACACACGCAGGACACGCTCGGTCTCCTTGTCGATGTAGACCAGTCCTTTATAGGCGGTGATGATGTCGCGGGTGTCCTCAACGCTCAGCGTCCACCGGGAGCGGTGCCGGGGCACTCGGAACTGAAATACATAGACGCCGCGGCCCCGCAGCAGCGAATGGCGTGCCCACTGGAACTCGGCGGCCGTTTTCAGGTCAAACAGTTGGGCCAGCATGCTGCCGAACTCGCCCGTGCTGGTGGCGCCGCCCAACTCGCGGATTCCCTTGTTGCTGATCTTGTTATTGACGCTGAGAACTTCGTAGTTCTCGTGCTTGTCGAAGTAGCTGACGCGGATCTTGATTTCGTCCTGCTTCAACCAGTCCATCTCGAGACCGCTCGGGTCGACGTAGCGCCGGGTAACCTGCAGGCAGATGAAGTCCGGCAGGCCTGCTGTGTAGGCCAGCGCGCTCGAACGAGCCTCGGCCAGAATGCGTTCTTGCTCTTCCGCGGACGGGGGTGGCGGCTGCTCGGGCTCCAGCGGCAGCGCTTCCATAACTTTGGCCGCCGGCTGCCCCTGGGTGGTCGGCGCCAACTCATGCAAAACCTTTAGCGTTCGCAACCCGATTCCCTGGCCTTGGAACTCTTCGATCAGGGGAGCAGTCAGCGCAAAGCCGAGCTGCTGCGTCTTGAGGAACTTCGCGATTTCCTTGTCCGGGATGTGCTGCTCGATCGAGGACTGCAGCAGGTCTCGTAACTGCCGGTACGTGAGCGCGCCCTGCGCCCAAGCAAGCGTCGCGAACACCAGCACCCCGGCAAGAAGACCTCGGCGCATAATCCTATTCTAACGGACAGCCTCAACCTTTCCTTGTGGACCCAAATCCGTACGTAAGGATTCCAACGATCGCTTGAAGCTCCGGTCCGCCGCAACTGCACGCCGCAGCACAACCGAGCCGCGGATGGGAATCCGCGGTTGCCTCTTGGCGCAAACGGACGCGTCCAACCACAGGCCCGAGCCCGGAAGGGCGTCACAATCCTAGCCCATGGATTCATCCATGGGTGTCGGTCCACAGCGCCCTCCGCCCACCCCGAGGCTGCTTCTGGTTGCTCGCGGTCAACAACCCCGCGCAACAAGAAGCTGCCTCGGGCGAAACAAGCTGATGCAGGCGTTCGGAACCCATGGATGAATCCATGGGCTAGGATTGTTCGACCCTGGCAGGGTCGGCGGATCGACACGCATCACCAACGAGTCCGCACACCCTCAACACCCGGCTCTCTTCCAGTTCCACCCGCCGAGTCATCAGGGCGTGACGACACACAGTCCCACTGCCTTACGGACGGATCTGGGGTGGAGATGTGCTGTTGAACGCAGTATAATTGGCGAGACAAAGAAGTCCTGGGAGTCTCTTATGTCCAAGCCATTGAAATTCAGACTAGCCACGCTCTTCCTCGGAGCAGCGGCAGTGACCGCGGCTTACCATCACGCCACCGAACAGGTCATGCTCGAGACCGCGAACCGTTTTGTGCAGTCGCTCGACGCCGGCCAGAAATCCAAAGCCCTGTTGGACTTCAACTCAGCCGGCCGTCAGAATTGGCACTTCGTGCCTGACAGCAGTTTCGAGAAGACCTACGGGTACGGCCGCCGCGGGGTCACCTACAAAGCCATGTCCCCCGAACAGCAGCGGCTGGCCAACGCCTTGCTGAGCTCCGGCCTGAGCCCATCGGGCTTCGTCAAGACCATGTCGATCATGAGCCTGGAAGAGCGGCTGCGCGTCAAAGAGAAAGACACGGCCGGCCGACGCGACGTCGAGAGGTACTACGTGTCTGTCTTCGGCACGCCCGCAGCCATGGGCGCCTGGGGCTGGCGCGTCGAGGGACACCACGTCTCGCTGCACTACACGCTCAAGAACGGCAAGCTCATCTCGGCGTCGCCTACCTTCTTCGGGGCCAATCCGCACCGGATCGCTTCCGGGGCCCGCGCCCTAGCCAGAGAAGAAGACTTGGGACGAGATCTGCTGCGATCGCTTGACGCCAAGCAGAAGAAGGCCGCGATCGTCACCGAAGAAGCCTACCCCGACGTCCTCACCCACGCCGACACGCGCGCCAAGCTCGAAGATCAGCCGAAGGGTCTGGCTGCCTCCGCCATGACCGCCAAGCAGCGCGAGACCCTGATGGCGCTCATCGGCGAATACGTGCACAACGTGCCGGCTTCGATCGCCGCCGAACGCATGAAAGCGGTCAAGGGCACCTCGAACGGCGACCTGCTCTTTGCCTGGGCCGGCAGCGGGGAACCCGGCAAGGGTCACTACTACCGCGTGCAGGCTCCTTCGTTCCTGATCGAGTACGACAACACTCAGGGCGGCGCCAACCACTCGCACACCGTCTGGCGTGACTTCGCCGGCGACTTCGGCCGTGACGTCCTAGCCCTCCACCACCGCCAAAATGACCATGGTCTTGGCGCGACAGTGGCCGCGGACTAGCAAACGACGCCGGCAAGAGCCCAACAGCCCTGACGCCTCGTCTATTCCGCGAACAACGTCGCTATTGCACGAATAGCGTCACGGGGGTGCTGGGCTGTCCCGAGATCGAAACCTCGACCTCGACCTCGCCGGCCGCGACGCCGACCGGCACGGTGGCGTTGATCTGATACAGGCTCGCCAAGCCGGGCGTCAGCCCCGAGAAGGTAACCGTCGCCGGCCGGCCCCCTACCGTGACCGTCGGTACCGCGGCGGTCGTGATCAGCGGAACCAGCGTGGACTCCTCCCCGCTCGCGACATCGGGCGTCACGTCACCCAGCCCTGCGCAGTAGATGATGATCACGTCGCCGGCTGATACCGGGTTCCCCGCCGTGACGAGTTGGAACCCAAGGTCCTGGATCGAGCCGGGATCGGCCCCCGACGCATCCTGTGTATAGACCCCCGGGCGCGCGCCGTTGATGAATAGGGGCTCCGAGAGCGCCACGCTTCCGAGATCAGTTCGACGGACCAGGAAGGACAGGCTCTCGTTGACGCGGTCCTCCAGTTCGAACGGCAGAATCGCGTTAACCTGGTCTTCCCGCGAGAAAAGCAGCGGAAGCACCTGCCCCCCCAACGTGATCTGCGTCCCCGCCAGCTCCGTCGGCAGCGGCAGCGCGTCCGCGAGAGCGCCGCCGGCGACCGGTTCGCTCGACAGATTTTCGCCAAAGAGCGAGATGATCGTCCCGGGCGCCAGTGGGTCTTGCACGAAGTTCGCGCTGTGAACCACTCCCCCTGTGTTCACTTTAGGAACGGCCGCGTCATTGGGTTCGACCGTGAACGATTGCGAGAGGGCGCCGCTGATACCCCCCAGGTCCGAGGCTGTGACGGTCACCCCGGCCATGGAGGTAGCGGCGACGGCCGGAGTATTCCAAGTCCCTGCCCACAGGCCTTCCCCGGCATGGCCCAACGCCAGGCTCGGAGAACTGATGTTGGTGAAATCCAGAACCACCGAGCCTTGCTCCATGTTCGCTCCACAGTTGTCGACGACATCCACCTCGACGCTCGTGGGCCAACTGGCCGGAACCGTCAACGTGCCCCCAAGCAGGCTCAGTACGGGCGCCAATTCGGTGCGTACGCAGCCCGCCCCTGACGGCCCGGCAACGGTGAGCTCCGCCGTCTCGATAGAGCTCGTCTTGGGGACGGCCGGCTCCGCTTGGTCTGCAACCACCAACGCCACGTCCACTGCGCGGCTCAGCCCGTCCGCCAGCGACAACAGAAGCAGGCCCTTGTAGATTCCCGGATCGAGGCCGGTGGGATCGACCTCGACATCGAGAACAACGGGCTCGCCGGGTTGCACAACTCCCTCGCTCCCTACGGCCTCCGTAGCGCTCAGCCAGCCATCGCCGGTCAGAGTGGAGACCTGCGCGGAAAAAGGGATCCCGGCCAAACTCACATTCGCCAGCAAGACTTGCTGTGGCTCCGGCGCACCCTCGTCCCGTTTAGCGACGAAAATCAGCCCCACCGGCCGGACGACCAAACGCGTCCCGCTAGCGGCCGGCTCCAGGTTCAAGACGACCGTGACGATGCGCGGCGAGTTGGCCGCGTCGGGGGCAGTGACTTCCACGACTCCGTAGTAAGAACCCGCGGCCAGACCAGTCGGGTCCACACGCACACGGACAGGCGTGGCCTGCGATTCATCGCTGCTACCGCTCTCCGGCTCCGCCGTAAGCCAGTCGCCGCCGCCCGCGGTAAGGACCTTCGTGTTCCACGTCATGACGCCGAGACCGCGGTTCAAGACCCGGAAGCGCCGAGGGGGCCCGCTGGGAGCACCCTCAATGGCGGAATACGTCAGACCCCGCTGCGAGAGACGGAGGAGCTGCCGGCGGCTACTGATGGCCATCGCCACCGGCAGAACGACCGGGCCGCCCCCGGGAATGCCCTTGGCGACGCGGTTCAACCGGATCTCGCCAAAGTAACTGCCGGCCGGCAGTCCGGTTGGGTCGGCTGTCACCGCAACCTTCTGAGCCTGCGCGGCCACGACCGACCCGCCTTGCGATATCACCGACAGCCAAGGACCGCCCGACTCGGTAGACGTCTCGACCTCGAAGTCCAAGGTGCCGCCCCCGTCGTTTGCGACACGCAGGCGTCGAGTCCGCGGCGATGATTGCTCTACGAAGGAAAACAGCAGGCGATCGGGCTCGTTGCCGAGGCGAGGTTCCCCGTCCGGAGGACCGTCGATCCGAATCTTGAATGTCTTCGCCGAGCTCGCTCCCACGCTGTCGCTGACGAGCGTGGTCCACTCAAACACGCCGGGGCTTATCAGGCCCGCCGCCAATGGCACCTGTCATCCCGTCGAGCATGATCCCGGGTGGGAGGACACCGCTGATGATCTTCCAGTTGTATGGCGGAATCCCTCCGATGGCGGCTAGTTGGGCCTGATAGTCCGTCTGGACTATGCCGCCCGGCAGCGGTGGCATGGTCGTGATGACCGGGTCGCCGGGGATGACTTCGACTTTCCAGTTGTCGATGCCATGGTCGCGGAATACCCTGCCTGCGGGACTGGGCGAACTGTTGGAGGTGATGAAGCCCAACTGGATCGGGGCTCCCTTATGGGAGAAGTCCGGATGCATGGGACCGTCTCCGACGATCCTGAAGAAGTTGTCACTTCGCAAGCCCGCTCGGGCGAAGCGCGTCCAGTTGGGCAGGAGCCCGATGTCGTTGGTGGTGTTGTAGAACACACCGTTTTGGAGCACCAACAGGCGGTAGGCGACTTGCGCATTGCCCGTACTGTTGATGTGATTCAGGTCCCAGGAGTAATCGATCGAGCCGATCGGGCCCTGCGTGCCGGGGTCGTACAAAGCCCCCGCGAGGGTATGCGCGATGGCCATCCCTCCCAGGCCGTCAAATCTGTGAGTGGTGCGCCAGAACGCCCCCGGGTTGCCTCCCTGTAACTGCTGTTGAGCCGTAACGATAGCCCCCTGGGGCGTGGTGTCGAGGATGAGTGTGGCGGTCCACTCAGCCGGGCTGAACTCTCCGTCAAAGAACATGACGGGCTGGGCCTGGACGGCCACTGATAGGAGCACAGCGAGAGCGGCGGAGGCGACCGCCGAGGGTAGGTTGGCCGGGAGGAGCTTCATCCGTTCACGCTGTAACGCAGCGTGACCAATTGTAGCTTGCAGGCGGTGACTAGAGCATTTTCAGGAATAGAATAGACAACTCTTGGGGCTGCCTAGCATCGACGCGCTAGCTTATAGCGAAAGCATCTTCGGATGCGGTTTACGTCATCTGTGAAACCGCTCTAAGTAGTGTGTTTCACTCACCGGCCGAGGTCACTCTCTGCTCGCCGCCGTCCAGTAGTGCCAGACCAGTAGCCCGAGGACTGCGACCGCCGAGCTCAGCGCCACGTAGTGCAGAATCGTTAGAAGCCAGACCGGAATCACGCGGCCTCTCCATTGTTTTCGCCATGGGGGCTTCCGCCATAGGGATCCTGCGGCCGAAGCCACGGGCCAAGTGAGCGGCCGCGCGTCAGAGGCAGCGCAACGAAAAATGCCACGGTTGCTACAGCGGTTCCGAACAACGCCGGGCCGATCTCGGAGTGCCCACCCGAACGCCAGATGACCGTACTCAGCATGCCCGCGATCATCGACACGACAACGGCGGTGACACGGCTTTCGTGGTACCAGAACAGCCCCACCATGAAGGGCAGAACCATCGCCGGGGCCCAGAAGTCATACACAAACTCCAAAATATCGGCGATGTTGCTGAACAGGAACGCACAGATCGCGGCCACGACGCCCGTGAGTAGTGTTGTGACTCGCGCCACCCGAAGCAGCGCGCGGGGGCTTGCTTTGGGTCTTAAGTAGCGGCGGTAGATATCTTCCATCACGACCGTGGCATGGCTGGAGAGGCTGCTATCGGCCGACGACATGGCCGCCGCCGCCAACGCCGCGAGCATGATGCCGGAAAAGAGTGGATGAAATGTCGCCCGCACCAGCGCCGGGTAGACCTGCTGCACGTTCTGCTGGGCCGCCTGATTGACCACCGGATCGACAGCCGCCGATATACCCACGATAAACGTGACCACCGGGAGGAACAGCAACAGGAACAAACCCGCGCCGGCCACGCCGAGCCGCGCCTGCGGAGCGTCCTTCGCAATGAAGCAGCGCACCGCGTAGGGTGGCACCAGGGTCTCGCCGAGCAGAAAGGCAACGAACAAACTGACGACGCGCGTGGCGGACCAGTTGCCCGTTAGCGAAAAGTGATCACTGCCGACGTGGGCGAGCATCGCGGAGAACCCACCGTTGTTGGCGACGAGGATGGCGGCCGCCGTGCCCATGCCTCCGACGAGGATGACGAATTGCAGGACGTCCGTCGTTACGACCGCCCGAATGCCGCCGACGGTCGCATAAAAGATCGTGACCGCCGCGCCGATCAGCAGGGCCACTTCGTAGGGAATACCGAGCACGGTGTTGGTGATCGTCCCCATCGCCGCCAACTGTGCGGTCACCGCTCCGAGCAAGAAGATGATGCAATTGACCACTGCCAACGCCCGCGGCAGCTTGCCGAATTTCAGATCAAAGAAGTCGCCCACCGTGACCAGGTTCATTCCGCGCAGGCGAGGCGCCACGTACAAGCCGGTGAAGATGAGCTGCAAGTGCCAGGCCGAGGTGACGAACGCCGCCGCGATGCCTACCTCGTAGACGCGCGACGTCATCCCAACCGACGCGCCGCCGCCAACCATCGTGGCAGCGGTCGTCGCCAGAAGAACCACCCACGGCACGTCGCGGCCGGCCAGCGTGTAATCCACCCACGAGCGAACGGTGCGCGCGCTGCGCACGCCAATCCACATCAGCAAGGCGAGGTAGGCGAACAGAGCACCCAGTTCGTAGAATCGGCCGTCGTCAAGCAAATGAGATTCCTCGTCTATCGTTCGTGTGAGCCCCCCATCATAGACGGGCCGAACAGACGACGCGAGGCCGGCTCATTTGGTTGAATCGGAGAGTGAAGCTCTTTCGCGCGCTCCGTCGTAGGAGAGCACGGCGCCGGCCCCGCGGGCGATTGCGGCGGCTCTTGCTCGTGGGCATCGCCGCCGCGGGCGCATTCTATCTGCTCTGCACGCTGAACCTGCTCTATCTGCGGTCGGCCGAACCGGTCTTTACGACGGTGCAGGCACAGCGGCGGATCGAGGCTTGGTTCGAGGCCGGCCCCTACCAAAAGAGCAGTTCGTTCCTGCCCCTAGCGGGAATCCCGCTTGAGGTCCAGCGAGCCGTGATCGCCGCCGAAGACATCGGCTTCTACGACCATGGGGGCATCGACTGGGCCGAGCTAAGGAAGATCTGGACCGAAGACCGCAAGCGCGGGCGTCTGCGCGGCGGCTCGACGATCTCGCAGCAACTCGTTAAGAACCTCTTCTTGACGACGCATCGCTCTGTGATTCGGAAGGCGCTGGAGTTCACGCTCGTGCCGATCGCCGAGGGCGTTCTCTCAAAGGATCGAATCCTCGAGTTGTATCTCAACGTCATCGAATGGGGCCCGGGCGTCTACGGGCTAGAGGCAGCGGCTCAGTATCACTACGGGGTGCCGGCCGCGGTACTAACGCGCGAGCAGGCGGCGCGACTAGCGGCCTGTATCCCGGCACCGCGCACGCGCAAGCCGGACCAGATGAGTAGCTACAGCCAGGAAATCCTCCGGCGGATGAAGCTTCGGGGATGGTAGAAGAATCGCGCCGGGTCGATGGCTTTCGGGATTTGATCCAGGTGTGCAAGGGGTCGAGCTGGGCTTCCACCCGGACTCAGTTACCTATCGCCGACAGAGCAGCTTCGACCGCCCCAACCTCAGCGGGTCTGCATGGGCCCGCTGGTAGGATAGGCTATGTCCGGGTCGGAGGGCCGGGTCGGCGAGAAGAGAGCAGAGGATTCATGAGGAAAACAGCGGATGTGGTCGTGATCGGAGGTGGCGTGATGGGGACCGCGGCCGCGTACGAGCTGTCGCGCCGGGGGGCCGGAACGATCGTAGTCCTCGAAAAGGCAGCCCTGGGTTCGGGGTCGAGCGGCAAGTCGGGCGCCAACGTTCGGCAGCACTACTCACATTCGCTCACGGCCTCGATGGCGCAGTACGGCCTGCGGTTCTTCGAGCGCTTTGCCGACGAGTTGGGCGGCCCCGAGGTGTTTACCCGCGCGGGGCTGGTGATGATCGTCCTGGCCGACCAGCGCGGCGATCTCGAGGCCAATGTAGACCTGCAGCAGAAGCTCGGAATCAAGGTCAACCTCATCACGCACGACGAATTGCGGTCGATCGACCCGGGCGTAGTCTTGGAAGACGGCGAGGTCGTGGCGTTCGAGTCGGAGGCCGGGTTCTGTGACCCGCTACAAGTCGTCACCACGCTGGCCGAGGCCGCCCGAGCCCGAGGGGTCGAGGTCTACGAGGGCGTGGCCGCCACGGGTATCGAGGTCGAGGCCGGCCGCGTGGCGGCCGTCTCCACGGCCGATGGCGCGATCGCGACCCGCAGCCTGGTGCTGGCGGCGGGGCCTTGGGCGTCGCGGCTTGTGAGCCCGCTGGGCGTCGACCTGCCGGTCCGCCCGTGCCGGACGCAGATCGCGTTGCTGCGGCGGCCTTGCGTCGGCGAAACGCCGCGGCCCGTCTATGGCGACTTAGCGAACCAGATTTACTTCCGTTCGACGCCGGGAGATCAGCTTCACCTGGGCAACATCGACCCGCGGGAGGAGCGCGCCGAGGTCGACCCGGACGACTACAACGAAGTGGCGGACCGCGAGTTCGTTTCGGAACTGCGCGGCAAGCTCCACGCCCGCTATCCCTCGATGCAGAGCGGTGTGGGACGCGGCGGCTACGGCGCGCTGTACTCGATCACGCCCGACTGGCACCCGATCATCGATTGGCTACCAGGTGTCGAGGGAGCGGCGTGCGCCGCGGGCTTCAGCGGCCATGGGTTCAAGATGGCTCCGGCCGTAAGCAAACTGATCGGTGAGATGGTGCTCGACGGCGCGCCCCAATCCTTCGACATCCATCCGCTGCGGGCATCACGGTTCGCCGAGGGCGAGAGGTTCGGCAGCCAGCGGGCGTACACGGTAATGGGTTGAGGGTTGCCTGGGTTGTTGGCCCTCTGCTCTCGTCAAGCCGCTCCGGAAGCCAGTTCACCCAGAGCCTGCAACACCAGGTCCACCTGAGCGAAAGTGTTGTAGTAGTGCGTCGAGAAGCGAATCGGCGCGCCCGGACGATCACTTCCCCCCGGCACGTAGACGTCATATTTCTGTCGCAAGTACTCTTTGAGCTTCCTTCCCGGGACGCTCTCGATGCCGATACTGCTGATGCCGGCCGCCATGTCGGCGCGCTCCGGCGTGTAGAGATTGACCCCAGGGATGTCCTTTGCCTTGCGCCGCAGGTATGAACCAAGACTACGTGTACGCTGCTCCACACGGGAGCGGCCCAGCGCGTTCTGGAAATCCAACGTGTCTTCGAGTGCCGCCACGACAGGCCACGGACGACGCCCCACGCTCAAGCTGTACTTGCGGGCTCCCTGCGCGGGACGATCCCAGGGCAGGATGCTGATGTTCGGCCAGATGCGATCCTGCGCGTCGCGCTTCACGAACAAAAGGCCGGAGCCTGCCTGCCCGGTCAGCCACTTGTGCGCGTTGCAAGCATAACCATCCACGCCCCATTCGTTGAGGCTGAATTGGATATGGCCGATGCTGTGAGCGCCGTCGACGAAGCAAAGGATGTTCTTGACGTGGGCCAAACTTGCCAGTTCTTTCACCGGCAAGAAGCAACCCGTGCTGCCGAGAGGATTCGCAAAGTGCATCACGCGGGTCCGGGCCGTGATGGCGGCTTCAAACGCGTTGAGTATGGTCGAAGGGTCGTCGGGCGGAATGGGAAACCGGACTTGCTTCACAACCAGTCCGTAGCGCTTCGCTTGACGCCGCCAGGTTTCACGGTTGCTGGGATGCTCATAGGCTGTCAGGAGAATCTCGTCTCCTGGCTTCAAGTCCAAGCCTTGACAGAGGATCGTGTTCCCCTCGGTCGTGTTGCGCGTGATCGCGATTTCGTCGGCGGAGGCGCCTAGAAAGCTCGCGGCCTTCAGTCGGATCTGCTCCACCCGGTCTTGAAAAATCTGGCTGTTCTCGTGGGGATTGACGGCCATCAGTCGCCAGTACTCCACCATGGCCTCGTAGACCGGTCTTGGCGTCGGCCCCAAGGTGCCGTTATTCATGTACGTGAAGCCCTTCTCCAGCATGAAGCGCTTCCTGACTTTGGCCCAGTAGCCCTCGTCGACGCGCCAGTCTTCTCGCGAGACGCCGGCGGCCTGTCGCACCGCTTGTGTCGACTGGGCGAAGGCCGCCTTCACCTGAGTCAGCGTGGTCAAGACCGCGGAGCCGCCCGCAAACTGTTGAAAGAAGTTCCGCCGAGAAAGGTCTAGCCTCGCAATGTTCATCATGCTCGTCCTCTTGGTGTTTCGCTTCTAATTTAGTTGGCCTGGTTTCCGTCAGGCTTCTCGCACGAGACCGGCGCCGAAGACCGATTCACGAAGTCGAGATGAGTACGAGAGAGCGTTGACCTCATTCGGCCTCATGCATCTTCGGCGACGGCGGGCTGCTACACTGGCCGCCGGAGGAAGTCATGGAGGTAGAAACGCGCGTGCCGGCAAAAACCCGTACCCTGCTTGCCGGGTTCATCTTACTTGCGGTTGTCTTTGTCACACAACCGGCCCCGGCAGCGGAGGTCAAATTCCCCGAGGCCCCGCCACCACAAAACGACGTCATGATCGACAACTTGGTCCCGGTCCCTATGCGGGACGGCGCGATCCTCTACGCCGATGTTTACCTGCCGGCCGTCGAGGGCCGGCACCCGGTGCTCGTTGCGCGAACCCCCTACAGCACCGAGCGCTACCCCAGCGTATACAAGGAAGCGCTGTTCTACGCCCGGCGCGGCTACGCCTACGTCTACCAGGACGTGCGAGGGCGCCATCAGTCCGAGGGCAAGTGGGAGCCCTTTCGAGATGACATCGAGGATGGCTACGACACCGTGGAGTGGGCCGCCCAGCAGCCCTGGTCGAACGGGAAGGTCGCCATGCAAGGGCACTCCTATGGCGGCCACGTCCAGTGGCGCGCGGCGATGGCGTCGCCTCCTCACCTGGTGACCGCGTTCCCCTTGGTCGCCTCCACTAGCCTTTACCACGACTGGATCACCCTCAACGGCGCGTGGCGGCTCTCGTTCAATTTCGGCTGGGGCACGGTGCGGCAGGATTCGCGCATCATGCAGAACGTCGGGGCCCACACGATGCCGGACGGCCCGCAGCGAATCAGCTATGACGACGTGATCTGGAGCTTCCCGCTCAACAAAATGCAGCAACGCGTCGGCCGCAACGATCAGTTCTACAAAGACTGGCTGGCGCATCCCGACTACGACGAGTACTGGAAGAAGATCAACGTCGAAGAGATGTTCGACAAGATCGGCATCCCCGTCCATACGCTGGGTGGCTGGTTCGACATCTTCAGTCAAGGGACCCTGCGCGGATACGTCGGCGTGAGCCACCACGGCAAGACCGAGATCGCTCGCAAGAAGAGCCACCTGACGATCGGCGCTTGGGGACACAGTCCGTCACGCAGCGTCGGCGATCTCGATTTCGGCGAGCACGGCTACGCCAGCCGTGATGCGCTGCAACTGCATTGGTACGACTACTGGCTCAAGGGCATCGACAACGGCCTCGACAAAGAGCCGCCGGTTCGGCTGTTCGTGATGGGGAGAAACGGTTGGCGGTACGAGAACGAATACCCCCTGGCGCGCACGCAATTCAAGAAGCTGTACCTTCACAGCGCCGGCGGCGCCAACAGCTACCGAGGCGACGGACGGCTCTCGTGGGAGGAGCCCGCGGCCGACGCGTCGCCTGATCACTACACCTACGATCCCGATATGCCGGTACCGACAGTGGGCGGGAACAATTGCTGCGGCACGCCGACGCGCTCCGGTCCCCGTGATCAGAAAGAAGTAGAAAGCCGGAACGACGTCTTGGTCTACACCTCTGGTTTCCTGGAGGAAGAGATCGAGGTCACCGGCCCTGTGAAAGTC
>JAKZVK010000708.1:0-3265 GCA_047516085.1 Bryobacterales bacterium | reverse complement strand
CGCCTCGTCGCTTTGCGCCTTCCAGATGACGTTGCCGTTGGCGCGGTCGAGCGAGACGACCGAGGCGCCGCCGCCCCCCGCGTTGACGATGATGCGGCCTCCGTCAATCAGGGGCGACTCGCTGAGGCCCCAGTTGATGTTGCGCGCGTTGAATCGCTCGAGGAGGTTGGTGGTCCAAAGCTGCTTGCCGTGCGCGGCATCGAGCGCGATGAGAGCGCCATTCGAGCCGAGGGCGTAGACCGTGCCGTCCTCGACCGTCGGGGTGCCTCGCGGGCCGGAGCCGCGGCGGTTGCTATAGCTACCACCGTTGTTCGTCTCCCAGAGTTTTTCACCCGTGGCCTCATCGAACGCCATGACGGCCTGTCGCGAGCCGAACTGGCCCTGGGTGTAGACGCGTCCGCCGGCGACGGCTACCGAGGCATAGCCATCGCCGAGCCCGGTCGCCTTCCAGACGAGCGGCGGGCCCCCAGCAGGCCATTCAGCCAGTAGGTCTGCTTCGTTAGAAATCCCGTCGCGTTCGGGGCCGCGCCATTGGGGCCAATCGGCGGCGGCGAGGGGAAGCAGCATGCATAGGAGAGGCACGCACAAACGGGCCGTTCGGTTCATTGCGAGCAGTATACCAACGGGCGCGAAGGCATTTGTCGGGAATCCAAGCGGCGCCAGCGTTACGGAGCGTGACCTTTGGACTCCGCCGGGCGAAAGCGTATAATTAGGACCAGTTCTCTGGCATGACTGACATCAACCGCCGCCTGCGCAGCATCTTTCTTGCCGCTGTGCTGGTTACAAACGGCCTGCCGGTTGCCCCTTTGTGGGGGGCGCTGACCGGCAGTGAGGTGTCCTGTCCTCAACATGGACGAGCGTGCGTGTGCGCTGAGAAATGTGCGCGGGCGGCTCACGAGCATCCAAAGCCCGCCGAGGCCCCGAAGCCGGCTTGCCATCGGCAAACGGCCGAAGCGACGGAAACTGTGCCCGTCGAGAGCGAAAGCCCGGCCGAGGGCTGTGCCATGAAAAGCTGCGGACCCGAGACGGAATGGGCCGCGGCGGCCGTCGAGATACGCTATCTGCCGGACGGGGCTCTCACCGAGGGCCTGTACCCTCCCGCTGACGGGGATGTTCTGCCGGAGACGACGACCCGGTTTCGGTCGCTTCACTCTCCTCCTCCCGTCCCTCCTCCTCAGGTTTGATCGCACTCCCCAGGGTCTCGCTAAAGACTCTTCCCCTGAAGTAATCAAAGTGCGGATGGCCGCGATGGGCCATCGTTGATTTTTCCGTGGGCTTCACCCTCCCGGTGACGACCTGCTGACCGGTGCAGTCAAACCCGCTGTAGTGAAATCGCCACGTGAACCGTTTCGTAGGTCGAAACGGCAAAGGAAGCAGATAAGCATGCAACCTCTTGGAAAACGCCTCGCGTGTTTCCTTGTTGCGTTGGGCCTTTCAACCGGATGGAATGCCGGCCGCGCTCAAAACATCAAGGCGGCCGTTTCGGGAACGGTCGTGGATGCCCAGGGTGGGGTCGTGCCCGACGCCGACGTCCGCATCCGTGACGTCGAGAAAGACTTAACGCGTGAGGTGAAGTCCGACTCCGAAGGGCGGTTCTTCCAGCCTGCGCTCGAACCCGGAACCTATCAGGTGGCAGTGACCAAGGCCGGGTTCGCGACGTATCAAAGCGCGGAGTTTCCTCTGTTGGTGGGAGCGTCCGTGAACCTCAGTATCGAACTGCAGATCGGCGACTTGGAAACTTCGATCGAGGTGGTCGCCGAGGCTCCCTCGACGTTACAGGTCGATGACACCAAGCAGTCACGGAGTTATAGCCGCGCCGAGATGAACGACCTGCCGGTACAAGCCGGCGGGGCGGGCCGCAACTTCTACACGCAGGCGTTGACGACGCCGGGCGCTTCCCTGTCTCTGCTGGCACACCGGCCGTTCGCGGTCAGCGGCCAACGCCCGCGTAACAACAACTACTTGATCGATTCGGTCGAGACCAACGATGCGCGCACCGGCATGATCGCGGGCCGGGGCGTGACCGAGCAGTTGATCAGCCAGGAATCGGTGCAGAGTTTCGAGCTGATCAGTCATAACTTCAAGGCGGAATACGGGCGCAACTCGGGCTCGATCGTCAGCCTGGTGAGCAAGTCAGGAGGCAACGACTTCCACGGCAGCGGCTTTTGGTTTCACAACAACTCCGCGCTGCGGGCGCGCAATCCGTTCGAGAGCCAGAAGACGACCCAACTCTCCAACTTGGCCGGCTTCACCGTGGGCGGGCCCATCGTTAAGAACAAAGCCTACTTCTTCGGCAACTACGAAACCTTCCGCCCCCGCGGTAATGAGCTGGCCACCTTCCAGACCCTCACCGAAGCTGAACGCGCCCGCGCCGTGCCCTCGGTACAAGCTCTGGCGGACTTGTACCCTCGCTCGCCCAACGGTTCGCGCATCGTGACGCAGGGCGTTCCGCGCACGGTCAACCAGCACACCTATATGTTTCGGACGGACATCCTGCTCTCGCCGAGACAGACGATGATGCTTCGCACGAACTACACCGACGGGCTGACCGACTCCGACGCCATCGGCAACACTGTGAAGAGCCGAGTCGAGATTCACAACCAGACCCGTAGCGTGGCGGCTCACCACACCTACGCGTTCAGTCCCAGCGTGCTCAACGAACTGCGATTGGGGTACAGCCGCCAAACCGAAGACGACACCTTCATCGATTCGCCGCTTCTCGGCGACCCCGCCGTCAACGGGGAAATCGGCTTCATGATTGTGCCCGGGCTGAGCCTGGCGGGTCCGCTGTCGTTCCTGGGGCGGCAGAATTTCCAAAACAACTATCAGCTCACCGACGACCTGTCGATGACGCGCGGGCGGCACAACCTGAAGTTCGGTTCCGCCCTGCGGCGCGTCGAGGTCAACGGTGGCGCGGTCAACAACGGCTTCCGCGGTCAGATCTTCTTCCCCAACATCAACGCCTTTCTAGCCGGCCAGCCGCTCACTTACAACCGCAATATCGGGAACCCCCTGATCGGCCTGCGCCGCTGGGAGTGGCATACCTACCTGCAAGACGACTGGAAGATTAGCGAGAACCTGACATTGAACCTGGGCGTTCGCTACGAGTTGAACACGGCGCCGTCGGAATCCCACGACCGCATCCCGGAGGAGTTTCGCTTCAAGACCGACCGCAACAACGTCGCCCCGCGCTTGGGCCTGGCCTGGACGCCGATGGAGAAGACCGTGGTTCGCGCCGCCTACGGAATCCACTACAACGCGCTGG
>JAKZVK010000707.1:0-3989 GCA_047516085.1 Bryobacterales bacterium | reverse complement strand
CTTCAAGGAGACCTATAACCAGCAGTGGTTGATCGAGCGACTCGGCTTCCGCGCACCCGCCGTCGTCCGTCGCGCGTTTGCGCTCACCACGGCCGCGTGAATACACTCACCCGGCTGTCCAAGAAATCCGTGGCGGTACACGAGAGACGCCAAGCTCAATCATCCCCACGGCCTCAGCCACTTCTCGGAACGGCCCTTATCGCGGACCTCGACTGTGGAGCCTCCGTAGCTGGGATCGTCAACGAGACCACCCGCGACTAGCGTGGCGGACGCGATACGCCGCACGCCGCCCACGACTCGAGCCCGGAGCGCCTGAAACTCGACCGACAGCCCGCGCATGAGCCCGTCTCGAATCTCGACCGCCGCGTCCCGTCCCGCTTGCGTGTCCGGGAGAAGTTTGTCGATAATCAGCGCCTCGCCGCGCAGCTCTGGAATCACGCGCGTGATGGGCGCGCCGCGCGAATGTTGCCGATTGATGACAATCCCGCCGCTCGCCTTGATTGCGTCCAGGTCGATGCTTCCACGCTCGAATAGCTCAGGCCGGTCAGACGCCCGCTCGCCGTACGTCAACAGCGTGCCCGTCAGACGGCCAGGGGACTGCCGCGTGTCGTCCTCGCGGAGCTCCACCTTGCATCGGATTTCACTGTTCATGGTCTGAGCCTTTCGTACCAGCGCCCGATAGCCGACTCACATGCGCCGCTAAGCTCGCCCGTGGTGAGACTCGCAAGACGAGCCGTTACCACGTCGCGCCCCGGATCGATTACGCGCTCGGCCGCGACAGGCCCGAGCAGACCGAGCAGATACCCGCGCCGCTCTGGGGAGCCGTCGCTATTCGTCGCTACCACGTTGATCCCGCGTTCGACCGCAACGATCATCGTGTGCTGCCGGATGTTCTCAACGATGGGAAGCAGGTCCGCTTCGTCGCGTTCGGGATAGCGACCGTCAGGCCCACGCTGCGCTTGAGTGATCGCCGCGTAGATGGATTGAAAGTCTACGACGATGGCCGGATGGGGTAGCCGCTCGCGTTCGTCACGCGCCGCTTGCGACTTGCCGCCGCCCGCCGGTCCGCTAATCAGGACGCCCGCCATCGGAGCCGCCTATGAGTGCTGAGATTGCTGCTTGTGGAACCCGGCCGCACGGAGAATCTTGGTGTTCATCCCGAGCACCGCCGTGACCTCGATTTCTCCCTTACCGCTCAGGCTGGTCTCGTCTAAAATTATCGTCACTGCGCCCCACGTCGGCTGCACCATGTCGCGCTGCATCCCGAGCCGTACCACCGCGTTCTGTTTGTTGCTCGCTACCGCTGGCACATGCGCCGACACTCGCACGCCGCCCGAATCCTGTTCGAGCACCGCGAGCGCCGACTTGTACGCGCTCGACTGGTAGACGCTGCCCGCGTGAGCGTAGGTCGGCGCGCCCATCAGGACGCGAATGTCGCTTTTCTGTTCGGCGTACCGGCCATCGACCCGGCCGTACAGAAACAGGCTCAGGTAGTTGACAAACGACGTGATCGCCGAGACGTTGTTGTTCGGAAGGTTCGTGCCGGTCAACAGCCCGTCCGTGCCCGCGATTGCGTCCAGGTCGAGCTTTTCCTGTAGCCCGCCGTTCAACGCAGAACGGAGCGCCATGTCCATGCCAGAAAACTGCATGGCATCCGTCCGGCGGTAGATGAAACTGGCCTGAATCCGCTTCGGCGGCAACAGGTCGGCATCGAACGCACCCGTCGTGTCTGGCGCGTCGGTGGAATCCGCGTGCGGCCCGCCCACACTGGGACGGCTTTTGAAAACCGGGTACACCGCTTGCCCCATGGCGACGGCCGGCCGGTCAATCCCCAGGAACGCGCCCGCGCCGCTCGCAAACACCGGCAGTACCGTATCGGCCTGTTCGGTCATGCTCGCCCCGGGCGTCGGTGTCACCGCTCGAACCTCGGTTCGTAGCATGGCAAGCGGAATCTGATTCGGCGCGCACCCGTGCGCGACTTGCGCCTCAGCCGTCGCGCCGTTCGTCGCGCGCCGTTCGAGGATCGCCCCGTAGATATCGCCCACGTTCGCACGCACGCACAATTCTCGGCGCTCGCGCGCTTCGGCATCCTCGCCGTTCGGAGACGCCTTGGTCGTCTGTTCGGTCAACAGGCCATCCGCCGCCGTCCTGAATTCCGTCTCTGATTCGGTGAGCTCGCCGTCCAGCGCCGTCAGCCGCCCATCCTGTTCGGCGGATCGCGTCTCGATACCCCGCAAGGTGTTGAATTCTCCGCGAAGGGTGGACTGCCGTTTCTGAATCTCGATGAAGGTTTTCTGAGCCTCGGTCATACGACCGATAGTGTCACAAAATGAGGGCATTATCAAACAGCGGCCGCCTCACAGCCCCTATACGGCCTTCGGACACTCAGGAAGGGGGGGAAGGTGCGAGGGGGGAGCCGTTCGCGCCGCAGCGTGGCGCGTGCGGGGCTTGCTCGTCAGTGTGGGCCGGTCCGACCGTCACGTAGGGTCCGCCGCCGAACATGTCGCCTCCGTTCAGCCGCAGCGTCACCATGAGCGTCGTCGCGTCCACGGCCAGCGCGCCGGTCCGTTCGTCCATGTCCGCGTCTGCGTCCAGAACGAGGCACCGCGCGCCCGCGCCTATCAACAGCGCGTCTAGTTCGACGTGGATGTGCTTCAGCACCGCGCAGGCCATGCGTCACGCTTGCCGTCCACTGCGCAACGCGAGCAGCGCAATCCCTTGAGCGCGCGCCCGCAGCCCGGACACTGACCCCGGCCCAAGACCCGGCATACGTCGCCGCAGTACCGCTCGCCTGCGATACCCAAGAACGCGTCGCCGCAGTACCGGCACGTCCTGCGAGTCGGTCCCCTCGGCGGTCGGTCGGCCGGGTCCAGCCGATGTAGCCGAATCGCGCCGATCCGAGACGCCCGCGTGCGGATAGAGAAGTAGGTCCGCCCGTAGTCAACGGCCAGCGCGCTGAGCTTCGGGTATCCGGCCTCAGCCGACTGCCGAATCGCCGTGTCCTCTTGCGCCGTCCAATGCCGATATCTCGAAGGTCTCGCCATAACTGTCAATCCCTTGTCACACTTAGAGCTGAGACTCAAGGGTTCACACCACGGTCTACGGCATGGAGCCCGGCACCGGCGTGGGGTCCCCGACATTCTGAGCTTCAGTCGCTTTGATGACCTCGATCATCGCCTTCTCCACGTCACCCCAACATCGACAGCAGATAGCCTGTACGGCCGATTCTGACCGGCACGTGTCGGCCTGGGCCAGTGCCGCCTCTAGTGCCGCCACTCTTTCGCGCATACTCCACACCTCTCCACTAATTCAGAGTCACCGGCTTGTCGGGATGCTGCGGTACGTTCTCCAAGTCGAAGACGATATCGCCGCTGGCTTGCTCTTGGTGCGTCACTCTTAATCCATGGCGGCTGAGTGCGGAAGCCATGGCCGTCGCCACGTTCGAGACTTCTAAGAACTGTTCCCGTAGGACGGTCTGAATCTCAATCATCTGCCGTACCGCCGCCCGGAGTGCGTTCGATTCGCCCTCGGTGAGCTCAATCGGTCCGTCGCCCATGAGCTGCGTTGCCATGGTCTCGCACTCCTGTCGGGTCCGGTCGTCGGTTACTGGCGTGTCCATGATCCATTCTCCTTTTGTCGCCACCCATCCGCGACGGCCAAGGCTCTTGCATCGGCCATCTGTTGGTCCGACATCGGCACGTACGGTCGTGCCGGTCGGTCATGAATCGTATAGGTCGGCATCCCCCCCCGTGGTTTGCCGCCCGTGCCGTTTGTATGGCCGCACTGGTGGCAGTCGTTCCCGTATTTGGCTTTGTTCGGCCAGCTCTTACCGCATCCTTCACAGACGATAGAAGTGGACCCCGAAACCTGGACAGCGGCTTAAGTGAAATCTTCATCGTGTTTCAGGCCGCCGTGCCGAAGCTGGTTGCGTCGAAGTACACCACATCCGGCGTCCGCCGACCAAGTGCACTATGACGCCGTCGCCCGTT
>JAKZVK010000706.1:0-2691 GCA_047516085.1 Bryobacterales bacterium | reverse complement strand
GCAGTCCGATAACTCGTTCGTCGTCCCCGGCAACATGGATCTCGACCGGCTGGAAGAGCTGGTCGACTTCCGTCCCGACGAGGAGTTCGAATCGACGACGGTCGGCGGGCTCGTCTGCGAACAGCTCGGCAAGGTTCCCGGCGTAGGGGCCAAGCTCACATTGGACGGCATTCAACTCGAAGTGCTGGCCGCGGACAATCGCCGCGTCGACTCGGTCCGCGTCCGGCGCGTACGTGATGCCGAACCCGCCTCGCAAGCGGAAGCCGAGGCGCCCGACTCCAAGGCTGAATCGCACGGGGGAGAGCAGTGAAGGCCGGCTTTGTCGTGATTCTCGGGCGGCCGAATGTCGGTAAGTCCACTTTATTGAACCGCTTGGTCGGCTCGAAGATCGCCATCGCCACCCCCAAGCCCCAGACGACCCGCGACGCCATCCAAGGCGTGCTGACCCGGCCCGAGGGCCAGATCGTCTTCGTCGACAGCCCCGGCATCCACGAGACGAGCCTCGAGCTGGGCCGGCACATGATGCGGGAGGTCCGCCGCGCGACCGCCGGGTGTCACTTGGTGCTTCTGCTGGCGGACGCGTCCCAGCCGAATCACATGGGCGACCGGTCGGCGATCGAGATGGTTCGTGAGCTGGGCAAACCCGTCTTGCTGTTGATCAACAAGGTCGATTTGGTCAAATCGAAGCAGGCGCTGCTGCCGCAACTCGAGGACTACCAGAAGCGGTGCGACTTCGCCGAGCTCGTTCCCATCTCGGCCCAGAAGGGCGACAACCTCGACGTGCTCGTCAAGCTGCTGTTCGATCGGCTGCCCGAATCCCCGAATTACTATCCCGAGGACTACATCACCGATCAGCCGGAACGCTTTATCGCGGCGGAGTTGATTCGCGAGCAGATCATCCTACAGACACACAGGGAAGTGCCACACGCCGCGGCCGTCACGGTCGATACCTGGGAGGAGGAGCCCAACCTACTACGGATCTCGGGAACCGTCTACGTCGAGCGGGCCGGGCAGAAGGGGATCATGATCGGCGCGCGGGGCGAGAAGATGAAGAAGATCGGCACCGATGCCCGTAAGCAGCTCGAAGCGCTCTTCGACCGTAAGGTGTTCCTGGAGCTGTTCGTCAAAGTCAGCCCCAGGTGGCGCGACCAACCGGCATTCCTCCGATCCCTCGACTTCCGCCAGATGCTGGGCGCCGACCCCGACGCGGAAGACCCGCAGCAATAGCAGACGCCACAGTTCCTAGAACACGCCCCGACCCACCACAACAGAGGCGCGGATGTAAATCCGTGCGCCGCATCCGTTCGGCATCACGAGGAAGCCTCGGCGCTTCGATCGGAGCTCCATGCAATCAAAAGGTACAACTCGTAGACCCTCGAGCGGCGGGAATTGCGTGGCGCGGATGTCGGTTTTGAGATCCGCGGCCGTGCCTTGGGTAGCCGCCCTCAAACCGTGCCGGGATGATCTAGCGATCTGCCTCGCGCTACTTCCCCAACACCTTAGCCAGCATCTCCGGATGGTCGGTGATCAGCCCATCCACCCCGAGGTCAATCAACCGCTTCATCTCGGCTTCGTCGTTGACGGTCCACGCCAGCACCTGCAACTCTTCACTATGCACTTCGGTGATCAGCTCGCGGGACGCCAGCTTGAACTGGGGGATGACGTAGTCGATGGGAGCGTTGTGGCGGGACTCCTCATCCTGGGTGCGGTTGTAGATGTAGCCGAGTTGCAAAGCCGGGGAAAGTTCATGCACCTTGGTCAGCGTCTCGGGATGGAAGGCCGAGATCATCGTGTTGGCGGGGTCGCCGTGTTTGAGGATCAATTCAACCGCCTCTTGCTCGTAGCCGGCCTCCTTGAACTCAATGTCGAGGAACGTCTGCTTCCCAAACTGGCGAAGCACCTCCTCCAGCAGCGGGACTTCAAGGCCTTTGGGTAACTTTCGAATCTGGTCGTAGCGGCTCGATTGAACCGCGTGGCCCCTGACTACCGCCGGATGGACGACCACCAATTGGTCGTCCGCTGTTTTGCGGACATCCAACTCGATACCGTCCGCGCCATGGTCCAGCGCCTGCTGGAAACTGGGAATGGTGTTCTCGAGCACTTCCGCCGCACCGCGATGGCCGAGATTCAGTACCTTCTTCACGGTTGTGCCCTACCCCTTCCGGTACAACTCCGCTAACACCTTGTCTGCGGCGGATGCTGCTCTTCGCTCAGTTCGGAGGGCCAACTCAACGAAATCTTCGGTCGAGAAACATGGTTCTCACCGCTGTGTTGGCTTGAAATGAGGCGCCGACATACCCTCTGCTGCGGAAACCGGGCTTCGGCGAATCCGATCCAGCGGCTTACTCAGACGAGAGGTAACCTATAAAAGTACCATGAAAACACCCCGCGCTAGGGTGCCGGGCCGTGTTTTCTGACGGCCCGGCCCTGTCGGACCTCACCGGGACACCAAGCCAAGGCCCGCCAAGCCGAGGCCCACCAAGCCAAGACCACTGTGCGGGCCCACCGGGCGCTGCGATAGAATCGACCTAAGCCGCACAGGCGTTTGTGTTGCGATCCCGAGACCCCGCCCGTGGGAATCCTATCCCGCTACATCCTCCGCGAAATCGCGCTCGCCACCTGGATCGGCACGCTGCTGTTCACGTTCGTGCTCTTCCTGCAGTCGATCGGAGAGGTCATGGAGCTTCTGGT
>JAKZVK010000705.1:0-3025 GCA_047516085.1 Bryobacterales bacterium | reverse complement strand
GTCAAGGGCAGCCCCAAGCTCACCGAGCTGTACGCCAAGAGCACGCTGTGCGATTACTCGTACCGCTATTTCTACGCGGACGGCTTCGGCAAGGACTACCAGATCCTCAATCTTGACCATGGCACGCAACAGAACCACCTGGAGCTGTACCTCGTGGCCTGCCTGCTCTCGTTCTTCCAGCAGCAGCGGCTCTACCGCGAGCGAGGCGGCGCCTTCCGGCCATTCAGCATCGAGAATCCTCTGTGGATCTTCGTCGGCGGGCGCGTGACGGCAACCCTCGCGAAGAAGGACGCGTCTGACATCGTGGAGATCTTGCAGTTCCTGGCCCGCTATGTAGCCGACCGCGCGGGCAGCATCCAGCGCATTGACCGGGTTCTCAATCAGGGCCTTGTCACTGCAACGGGCACGAACCTGTTCGCCGGGCGCTTCGCGTATCTCAATATCTGCGGACTTCCGCCGGAACAGGTCTTCAATGAGACGCTTGCGACGCTCTTCAATGCTCCCGGCGGCGGCCAGCTCCATGTCGAGAACCTGAAGGGCGTGACCGGCGAAGTGGCCCTGCGGCTGGGCGCCGAGAACGAAGCCTTCGGCGTCATCAACGTGGGTGACGACGCCAAGCTGGTGAAGCTGTGCGAGGAGAAAGGCCTTGCCACGGGCGAGCGCGAGTTCTCGGGTTCGCTCTTCCATGAGATCAACAAGCCGCACTCCACGGTGCACCTGCTCATCGGCTCGAAGAAGTTCACCGAGGGCTGGAGCAGTTGGCGCGTCTCGACGATGGGTCTGATGAACGTGGGCAAGGGGGAAGGAGCGCAGATCATTCAGCTCTTCGGACGCGGCGTGCGGCTCAAGGGCTACGACCTGAGCCTCAAGCGCAGCGCCAGGACAAAGCTCCCCGAAGGCATCGAGCGGCCGAAACACATCGGCGTCCTCGAGACGCTCGGCGTTTTCGGCATTCATGCCGACTACATGGCGCAGTTTCGGGACTTCCTTGAGGAGGAGGGGCTGCCGGCCAACGACGACCGCATCGAGTTTCTGCTGCCGGTGATCAAGAACCTCGGTATTCAGAAGCTCAAGACGATCCGGCTCAAGAAGACGATCAACGGCGTCAGCACCGAGTTCGGCGACGCCTTCCGCAAGCTCGCGCCCGTCCCAACCCTCGCGCCGCCGAACCCGGCCAGTGATCGAAGCACCGAATACCTTCAGAAGAACCAAGTTGTGCTCAACTGGTATCCGAAGATCCAGGCGATGAGATCTTCCGGTCTGGCTGGCGGTGATGCCGATGCGACCCCAAACGAGACCCGCCTGACACCCCGCCATATGGCCTTCCTCGATCTCGACCGCATCTGCTTCGATCTTGAGCGATTCAAGGCCGAGCGCGGCTGGTACAACCTCAATCTAACCCGGCAGGGTGTGGAGGCGCTGCTCGACGACCAGAGCTGGTATCGCTTGCAGATCCCCGCAGAGGAGCTGATCGGGGACTCCTACGAGAAGGTGCGCCTCTGGGAGGAGATCGCCGTTGCGCTGCTCAAGAAGTACACCGAGCGCTACTACACCTTCCGTAAGAGCGAGTGGGAGCTTCCTCACCTCGAATACCGCGACCTGGAAGGCGACGATCCGAATTTCCTCGGTGTAAAGGAGTCACCGGGCGAGGGCTACCGCATTCTGATCAACGAATCGCAGGAGGAAATCGTCGCCAAGCTCGAAGAACTCAAGGCCTCGATCGAGAAGGGCGACCTCAAACCGTGGGAGTTCCGGGGCATGAAAGCCATCTGGTTCGGCAAGCATCTCTACCAGCCGTTGCTCTATCTGGACACGAAAATCGTCGAGATCAGTCCTGCGCCGCTGAACAAGGGCGAGCGACAGTTCGTTGAGGACCTGAAGGAGTTCCACGACAGGCATGAGCAGCTCTTCGAGACGCACGAACTCTATCTGCTACGGAACTTGAGCCGGGGCCGCGGTGTCGGCTTCTTCGAAGCCGGCAACTTTCATCCCGACTTCATCTTGTGGCTGCTCGCGGACGGTCACCAGCAGGTCATCTTTGTGGACCCCAAGGGAATCCGGAATCTCGGTCCGGGCGATCCGAAGATCCAGTTTTTCGAGACCATCAAGGAGATCGAACAACGCCTCGGCCATCCGAACGTGCGCTTGCATTCCTTCATCGTCTCGAACACGCCGTCCGCGACGATATGCAGACAGTGGGGCATGGAGAAGAGCGAGATGCAGAAACGACACATCCTTTTTCAGGAAGAGGACAAGGACAGCTACGTAGACGCTATGCTGAAGCGGTAGGTCTGTCGCCGCTGTCGTCGTCCAGGTCGAAGGCCGGCCGCATCTCCCAGATGTCGAGTGACTGGGCGGTAGCCGTACCGCCCTCGCTGAACAGGTCCAGCCCACGGTCGTCAGGATCGGCTGAGAGCACCATGCTCGCGGTGTGACCGTTGACGAACACCTCCAGCAGGCACTTGTCCAGGAACAGCCGCATGGTCACGGGGTCCCCGCGGCGCAGATACGCCCCTCCGCTGAGATAGGCCGGGCCCTGACCCTGCTCCCGGTATGGTGAGGGGATGACGGCGCCGTCGACGCCGAACCGGTCGGTAGCCACCTCATAGAACACACGGGCGCACGACCCACGGCCGGCCGCCAGGCGCACCAGCAACCCGAAGCGCTCGGCGTCGCCGGGATCGAACGTGCAGACGATCTCCAGCGCATCCCCTTCGATGCCCGGCAGCAGGCCGGCGGCGCCGGCGGGGACGCGCAGGCCGCGCCTGGCGACGTGGCGCCCGCGCAGCGCTTCGACCTCCGGAACCGGTTCCTGCAGCAGGCGCTCTCCCTGCACCGAGAGCAGCCGCGGCAGGACGTGGAGCCCGTGCCACGGCGCACCCTCGACCGCCCCGCGCGCGTGTCCGTGCTCGGCAAGGATGATGCGCCGCGGCGCGCCCCCCGGCCCCTTGCGGTCCACGATCAGCGGGTTGCAGACGTGCGCGGGGTTGCCGTAGTCGATCAGTTTCGGCTCCGGATCATCCGG
>JAKZVK010000704.1:0-4762 GCA_047516085.1 Bryobacterales bacterium | reverse complement strand
CGGCAAGGCAGTCGAGCCGGGAGATGCTCAAGCGAGTCGACTCTTCAAGGCCATCGCCCACGACATCGAGCCGCACATGCCCTTCCGTTCGCCGCGGCTGCCGCAAGAAACCATCGACCACCTAGGCAAGTGGATCGACGCCGGCGCTCCCTTCGAGGGCAAGCTGGAAGCTACCTCCGGCGCTATCGGAACGAGCCATTGGGCGTTTCAACAGCCGACGCGTCCGGCGGTGCCCGAGGTCGGCAACCGCGCATGGGTCCACAACGCGATTGACGCTTTCGTCGCGGCTCAACACGAGAAGCGAGCCTTCGAACCCGCGCCCGCGGCCGACAAGCGCGTATTGCTGCGCCGCGTGTACATCGACTTGACCGGCCTGCCGCCGACCCAGGAAGAGATGGATGCCTTTCTGGCCGATGGTTCCGCGGACGCCTACGAGAAGATCGTCGACAAGCTCCTCGATAGCCCGCGTTACGGCGAGCGCTGGGGTCGCCACTGGATGGACGTCTGGCGCTATAGCGACTGGTACGGCTGGAGGAAGCAGAACCAGGTCCGCTACAGCCACCGGCATGTGTGGCGCTGGCGTGACTGGATCATCGAGTCGGTCAACAAGGACAAGGGCTACGACCGCATGGTCGTCGAGATGCTTGCCGGCGACGAGTTGGCGCCCGACGATCCCGACACCGTTCGCGCCACGGGCTACCTGGCGCGAAGCTGGTACATGTTCAACCGCAACGTCTGGCTGCAGGAGACGGTTGAGTACACGGCGGCGTCGTTCCTGGGCATGACGGTCAAGTGTGCCCGCTGTCACGATCACAAGTACGACCCTATCCTGCAAACCGACTACTACCGCCTGCGGGCCTTCTTCGAGCCGCACAAGATTCGCATGGACCGCGTCTCCGGCGAGCCCGATACGGAGAAGAACGGGCTGTCGCGCGCCTACGATGCCGACGCCGGAGCACAAACCTATCGCTTCATCCGCGGCAGCGAGATGAATCCGGATGAAGATCACCCGCTCAGTCCGGGCGTGCCGCGGTTGTTCGGCGACCCTGGGCTGGAGATCAAGTCCATCGAGCTGCCGCTGAACGTCTCCTACCCCGCCTCGCGTGACTTCGTCCACACCGACCTGATCAAGAAGGCGAAAGACGACATCGAGAAGGCCGAGAACGAAGTGGTCGAGGCCAAGAAAGAGTTGGCGGAAGCGAAACGGCGACTCACGGCTTCCGCTTCGGCGGAGCCAGTGCTGGTGGCTGAAGGCAATCGTGATGCCGCCGTGAGAGATGAGGCCGAGAAGGAGGAAAAGGTTCTCACCGAGGAAGAGGCCTTAACAGTGCTTCGCCAGGCGGAGAATCGGGTCGAGCTGGCGGACAAGCGTCTACTGGGCGCACGGGCCCATCTTCCCGCGCTCAAGGCGCGTATCGACGCCGACAAGGCCAAGCACGGCCTGACTGCGGATGCCGACGCCGAGGCGCTGGGTGAAGCGGCGCTCAAGGAAGAACGGAAGGCGCGCATCCTCAAGGCGGAAGCCGATGTGCTCGAAGCCAAGCAGGAGCTGACCGAGGCCCTGCTCAATCCCAACCCGAAGCCCCAAGAGAGCGAAAAGGAAGCCGCCAAGAAAGAAGCAGACGAGAAGAAAAAGGACGAGAACAAGTTTGCCGACGAGAAGCGAATCGGCGAGGCCAAAAAGAAGCTGGAAGCCGCCGTCGAGGCGCTCGGCGGACCCACCCAAACGTACACGGCGGTGGGAGAGAGCTATCCGCAAACCAGCACCGGGCGCCGTCTCGCTCTGGCGCGGTGGATCGCCAACAAAGACAACCCTCTCACCGCGCGCGTGGCGGTCAATCACATGTGGCTACGGCATTTCGGCGAAGGCATTGTGCCCACCATGTTCAACTTCGGTTCGAGTGGCCAGCCGCCGTCGCATCCGGAGTTGCTCGATTGGCTGGCGGTCGAGTTCATGGAAAGCGGTTGGAGCATGAAACACATGCACCGGCTAATGGTCACCAGCAACACCTATCGCATGCAGTCGTGGGCCGAACGGGACCATCCCGGCCTGTCGAAGGACCCCGACAACATTTCCCTCTGGCGCATGAATCCCCGCCGGATGGAGTCGGAAGCCGTGCGTGATAGCTTGCTGTATCTCGCCGGACAGCTCGACCCTGCCACGGGAGGACCCGAGATCGCCGCCACTGAAGGAGAGGACTTGTGGCGGCGCAGCGTCTACTTCCAGCACACGCCCGACACGCAGATGACCTTCCTGCGGCTTTGGGATTCGCCGAGCCCGAACGAGTGCTTCCGGCGCAACGAAAGCATCACGCCGCATCAAGCGCTGTCGCTTTCGAACAGCAAAGTGAGCTTGACGATGTCTCGCAAGCTCGCCGGCGCACTCACGGATCGGGTCGGGGAGTCGGAAAGCGACGGCGAACGGTTCGTTGACGAGGCGTTTGATGCGATCGTGGGCCGGCCCCCGTCGAGCGAAGAACGGAAGGAATCACAGAAGTTCCTTGTCGCACAGGCCGACCTTTACAGCGATGCGGCGAGCCTGAAAAGTTTCGAGACCGGCGCGAAGAATGAAGAGGTCCCGCCGTCCGCGCAACCGCGCTTGCGCGCGCGGGAGAGCTTGGTGCATGTGTTGTTCAACCACAACGAGTTCGTGACGATCCGGTAGACAAGTCATGAAAAGGTCACTCCCGTTTCAATCGACCGGATGCTGCGGCCCCAGCCGCCGCGTCTTTTTGGCCGACGCCGGCATGGGTTTCACCGGCCTGGCGTTGAGCGCCATGCTTGCCCGTGACGGCATCGGTGCGACCCCGACTCACGACACTTGGTCGCCACCCAACGGCCAACCGCACTTCGCACCCAAGGCCAAGCGCGTCATCTGGATCTTCATGCTCGGCGGCGTCAGCCACCTGGAGAGCTTCGACCCCAAAGCCGCGGTCAACAAGTACGGCGGCATGTCGATCGCCGAGACGCCTCACCGCGACGTGCTCACCGCGAGTTACACCAAAGACAACGTCGTCGCCTTCATCCCCGGTAACACGCGACACATCCGGCAAAAGCTCTACCCACTGCAGACCGGCTTCCGCAAGCGTGGGCAGAGTGGCATCGAGGTGAGCGATTGGTGGCCGCACGTGGGTGAATGCGTCGACGATCTCTCGGTAATCCGCTCGATGTGGACCACCGACAACGATCACGGCGCGATTCTGCAATTCCACACCGGCCGCCACATCTTCGACGGCTACCTGCCGACGATCGGCTCGTGGGTGCACTACGGGCTCGGCTCTCTAAACGAGGACCTGCCGCAGTTCATCGCACTTGGTGAGCCGCCCGGCGACTGCTGCGGCGGTATGGGGACCCATGGCGCCGGGTACCTCGGTCCTGCGAACGCCGGGGTGCAGATCGAGGTCGACCCGGAGAATCCACTGCCCTTCGCCTCACCCGGGCCTGACATGTACGAGGCGGAGCAGAAGAGCGAGTTCGATTTCCTGAACAGACTCCATCGGCTGTCGGGAGTCAAGTACCCCGACGATCCCAAGCTGCGGGCCCGCATCAAATCGTACGAGTTGGCCTTCCGCATGCAGACGGCCGTCCCCGACGCGCTACGGTTCAGCGAGGAGGGCGAGGAGACACGCCGGCTCTATGGGTTGGATCACGATGTGACCCGCCCGTTTGGTGAAGTCTGTCTCGGGGCGCGAAGACTCTCCGAGCGCGGCGTGCGATTCGTACAGGTCTATCACGGCACGTCGGGGAACCGCTGGGACGCGCACAAGTCCCTCAAGAAGAGCTACACAGATCTATGCGGGAAGGTCGACCAACCCATCGCCGGGTTGTTGAAAGACCTGAAGCAGCGTGGCCTGTTGGATGAAACGCTGGTCGTCTGGGCCACCGAGTTCGGACGTACCCCGGGGGCCGAAGGAGCCAACGGACGCGACCACCATCCTTACGCCTTCTCGATTTGGATGGCGGGCGGCGGCGTGAAGGCCGGATACGTCCACGGCGCGACGGACGAGTTGGGCTTCCATGCGGTCGAGAATCGCCACTACGTCACCGACGCGCATGCGACCGTGCTGCACCAGTTGGGTCTCGACCCGCGGAAGCTGGAAGTGCCGGGCCGCAAACGGCTCGATGTCGATTTCGGCCATCCGATCACGGACATTATTGCGTAGCCGGCGGAACCCATGTCTCACGAAACCAAAGCCATTCTTCCCTCATGTTGCGGCACCAACCGCCGAGCCTTTCTCGCCGACGCCGGCATGGGGCTCACCGGGCTCGTGCTGGCCTCGATGCTGCAAGGCGACCGCGCCTCGGCCAACACGAGCGAGCAGCCCTGGGCGCCGCCTGACGGCAAGCCGCACTTCGCCCCGAAGGCCAAACGCGTCATCTGGATCTTCATGATCGGCGGCGTCAGTCACCTGGAGAGCTTTGACCCCAAGGCTGCCGTCACCAAGTACGCGGGCAAGAGCATCGCCGAAACGCCCTACAAGGACGCCCTGAACTCACCCCTGGTCCGGGGCAATATTCAGGAAATCGTGACGGGCCGCAAGATGATGACGCAGCTTTACCCGATGCAGGTCGGCTATCGCAAGCATGGGCAGAGCGGCATCGAAGTTAGCGACTGGTGGCCTCACGTGGGTAGCTGCGCCGACGATCTCTCGGTTGTGCGCTCGATGTGGACCACCGATAACGACCACGGCGCGCAGCTACAGTTTCACACCGGACGCCATATCTTCGACGGCTACCTGCCAACGATGGGCTCGTGGGTGCA
>JAKZVK010000703.1:0-8902 GCA_047516085.1 Bryobacterales bacterium | reverse complement strand
CCTCAACGAGAAGGACGGCCCCGTCTTCAAGATCGCGAACGACCCCCGGCTCACTTCACTTGGACATTACCTGCGCCGCTTTTCGATCGACGAGTGGCCGCAGTTCTGGAATGTTTTCAAGGGTGACATGTCGTTCGTCGGGCCACGGCCCGCTGTGCCGGGCGAGGTCGAGCAATACGCTGCTTGGCAACGGCGCCGCCTTCGCATGCGGCCGGGGCTGACGTGCCTGTGGGCAATCCGCGGCCGCGACCGGGTTGACTTCGACACCTGGATGAAGCTTGACCTCGAGTACATCGACAACTGGTCCCTTTGGCTCGACCTGAAGATTCTGTTGCACTCGATCCCCCGCGTCGTCGCCGGCCGCGGCGCGAATTAGGCCGCGGCGACACGGCGTCAGACGTTGCAGGGGCGGACCGCTGCGTCCGCCCCAAGGCCGCCACGACCACTCCTGCCCCTTGGCCGTTCAGAACACGCTGTCCCCCCGCGCTACACCCCAAACCATATAAACTCTTGTCCATGTGGGAACCCATGCTCGTCGCCAAGATCCTCCTCACGACTCTTGCCTTTTCGGCTGTTGTACTCGCCGCCGACCGCCCCGCCGGCCAGGCCGACGCCGGACGCTCCGCCGTCGTCGCCCGCAACGGCATGGTCGCGACCAGCCAGCCGCTGGCCGCGCAAGCGGGCCTGCGCATCCTGCAGCAGGGCGGGAACGCCGTTGACGCCGCCATCGCGACCGCCTCCACACTCGCCGTCGTCGAGCCCATGATGACCGGACCGGGTGGCGACATGTTCGCCTTGGTCTACACAGCCAAGACGGGCGAGCTTGCGGGTCTCAACGGCAGCGGCTTCTCGCCCGCCGCCGCCGATATTGAGTTCTTCCGATCGCGCGGCCTCAAGCAGATCCCCGTGACCGGCCCGTTTTCGGTCAGTGTCCCCGGTGCCGTGGACGGTTGGGCCACACTGCTCGCCAAGTACGGCACGATGACCCTAGCCGAAGTCCTCCAGCCAGCCATCGAGTACGCCGAGCAGGGCTTCGCCGTGTCCGAGATCACTGCCGCCGCTTGGGCCGCCAAGGCTCCCAGCTTCGCGGGCGACCCCCATTTCGCCGCTGAGTATCTGTTGGACGGGCAAGCCCCCAAACACGGTGAGGTAATCGCCAACCCGGGCCTCGCTTGGACCTATCGTCAACTCGCCCAAGGCGGCCGTGACGCCTTCTACAAGGGTGAGATCGCTCGGCGGATCGTCGAGCACCTCAACGGCCTCGACTGGCCGGTGACGATGGACGACCTCGCCGCACAGCACTCCGACTGGGTTGAGCCCATCGGCACAGACTACAAGGGCTATCGTCTCTACGAGCTGCCGCCGAACGGCCAGGGCATGGCGGCCCTCGAGATGCTCAACATCCTCGAAGGCTTCGACCTGCGGCCGCTCGGCCACAACTCCGCGGCCTACCTGCACCACCTCATCGAGGCCAAGAAGCTGGCCTTCGCCGACCTTGATGCCTGGCTCGCGGACCCCGAGCGGGCCGAGCTGCCCGTCGACCGCCTTATCTCGAAAGAGTACGCCGCCGAGCAACGAGCACGGATTGATCCCGGCAAGGCGGCCCAGCAGGTGACCACCGGCATTCCCGACCCCACGCGCTCGCTCCCCAGTTCCGGCGACACCGTATACCTTACCGTCGTCGACAAAGACCGCAACGCCGTCTCGTTCATCAACAGCCTCTTTCACTCCTTCGGCTCAGGCATCGTCGTCCCTGGCACGGGTATCCTGCTGCAAGACCGCGGCGCGCTATTCTCGCTCGACCCCCAACACCCCAACCGCATCGAGGGACGCAAGCGGCCCTACCACACCATCATCCCGGCCATGGCCTATAAGGACGGCAAACCGTGGATCACCTTCGGCGTCATGGGCGGCGACATGCAGCCGCAAGGGCACGTGCAAGTTTTTCTGAACTGGGTCGAGTTCGGCATGAACGTGCAGGAAGCGGGCGAGGCCTCGCGCTTCAAGCACAGCCAGGCCGGGGGAAGCGTCTCGATGGAGTCGGGCGTCGACGCCACCACGGTCACCGAGCTAAGCCGCATGGGCCACGACATCGTACGTTCGCCCGGCGTCTTCGGCGGCTATCAAGCCATCGAGATCGATTGGGAGCGCGGCGTCTTGATCGGCGGCACCGACCCGCGCAAGGACGGTTTGGTCGCTGCCTGGTAGGCAGCCCTCGATGACCTGCCCTAGTGGGCCGGCCTCATGCCCCTAACTTGACGCCCCAACAAGCCCCATCTAGACTGAAAAACAGCCCACCGATTTACACGCACGCTCTTCTCACGTCCCCATCGTCTAGCCAGGCCTAGGACATCGCCCTTTCACGGCGGTAACGCGGGTTCAAATCCCGCTGGGGACGCCAAACCTCCTCCCAGAAGTTCAGCAGGTTAGACCACCCAAGGCTCAGGGCCTTGCAAGGGTTCACTTCAGGCAGGGATTCAGGTAGTCTGGGCCGAGAGCTGGACAGAAGACTTGTCTTCGCGGGCCATCAACCGGGCTCCAGCGAGGTAGGGTTCCTTCACGAACTGTATCGCGACACGATACTCATCTCCCGCCTTCGTGCACGAGCGGACGGAACCCACACACTCAATGTCTTGTCCTGACAATCGTACGACTTGTTGGGCCGGAACCGGCTTCGGTGTAGTCATTCCCAGTCCGTCATCGCCGACATCGCAGACCGTCACAGTGGCTTCCACTTTCGCACCATCCTCCGCTCTCCATTGGAGCGTGCCTGTGCCCGAGGTTGTTGCCCGCCTTGTGCGGCGGCGATCCATGCGCAGGCGCTCAAAACGTACCTGGAAGGACTCGCCCTCCTCAACGCACTGGCGAGCCACGGAAGGAATCGATCCACGCCCCGGCTCACCGATCCACACCCTCCGACCTGTTTGAAATGCCACCGGTAGCAGCAAGAAAAACTCGTCAGGTATAGGCTCAGGCACCCTTACGGACAGACGCTGTGCGGTACCGTCCTGCGCGGTCCCGTACAAAGTCGAATTGTGCTGGCCTTCGGATGCCGACTGATCCCCCGGCGTTGCCTCTGCGAGGTCGAGTGGCATCTCTTTGGCGGCCGGAGACTCCTCCGTTGTGGCCTTCCAAAACGTCTCCCAACGTATCGACACCAAGGCGATTGACACAAGCAAAGTTGCCAGGCCGGCACCGATGGCAAGATATATGTTCATCCCTCTCAAGGTTTACCCAATCTCGGACAGAAATCAATAGGACCCTGAAACCATTTTTTAGAGACGCGTGTGAGTACCAAAGAGCTATTACCACGTTGGGCTGCCTAGGTCGTTTCACTGAAACGGTGGGGGCCGGATGGGCGTGCCTTGCAGAACCGTAGCCCGCGCGGCTCGTGCCTCCCCGGTTGACACGCCCCCGCCGGGTCGCGGAAGGTAGTGGTGCGCTCGCGTCGTCGAAACCGCTGAACGCCCGGAGGTCGGCCATGCTTCGTCTCTACCCTCGTTGGAACCGTCGCCGCTTCTTGCAACGGAGCGGCCTGCTCGGCTTGCTGGGCGCGCTACCCGGTGGCCGTCGGCTGGCAGCGGCGGTCGCCGCGCGCTCAGGCGAGAACTCCGCGAATGTGTACACCCGTCTCGGGCTGCGGCCGATCATCAACGCCGCGGGCACCTATACGCACCTGGGCGGCTCCCTCATGCCCGGCGAGGTCGTCGATGCGATGGTCGACGCCGGGAAGCACTACGTGCCGATCCGCGACCTCTCGCAAGCCGTCGGCAAGCGCATCGCCGAGCTGACCGACAACGAGGCGGCGATGGTCACGACCGGCGCCGCCGGGGCCATCTTTGTCGCCACCTGCGCGTCGATCGCCGGCGACGACCCCGATAAGCGCAAAAGCCTGCCCTTCACCGATGGTATGAAGAACGAAGTCGTCTGCCAGAACCTGCATCGCACCGGATGGGTCCGCCAATGCGAGGCCGCCGGCGCGCGCGTCATCAGCGTCGAATACAAAGACGAGATGGAGCGCGCCATCACCGGCAAGACAGCCATGCTCTACTACCTCGTCGCCGAGAAGCATTTCGGCACGCACCGCGACCGACTCGACGCCCCCGGCGGCAAGATCTCCCTTGAGGAGTGCATCGCGATTGCCAAGCGGACGCGCCTTCCCCTACTCATCGATGCGGCCGCCGAGCTTCCGCCTCACGACAACCTCACCCGCTACACCAAGATGGGCGCCGACCTGGTCGCCTTCAGCGGCGGCAAAGGCCCGCGCGGACCGCAGAACACCGGTCTGCTGGTCGGGCGCAAAGATCTGATCGAGAACGCCAAGTACTTCCAAAGCCCCTACAGCGGCATCGGACGCGACCTCAAGATCTCCAAGGAAGCCCTGATTGGCACGCTCGCCGCGGTCGAGCGTTACGTTCAACTCGATCACGAGAAAGAGTGGAATCGCTGGAAGGCCCAGGTGGACCACGTCCAGGCCGCGCTCGCCGGGATCGACGGGGTCGAAACCGGCTACGTTCCCAAGTGGGTGACGAACCACGTCCCCCGGCTGTGGGTGCGCTGGCCCGAAGAGAAGTGGCGCTACACCTGGGACGACTGTTTCCAGGAACTTCGGGCCGGCGAGCCGAGCGTCGTCCCGCTACGGACGCCGATGGGCATCACGATCGTCACCTGGATGTTGGACCCAGGCGAGGAAGCGATCGTTGCCAAGCGGCTGCAGGAAGTGCTCGCCAAAGCCTCCCGCACAGCCTCGGCCCGCGCCGGCATCAGCAGCCCGAAAGGCAGCGGCTGGCAACTCGACAATCCCATCGACTCGTGGAGCGGCTGATCGGTTACGCCCCGTAACGCGGATCTCGGTCCTGCCATTCGCGGCCTTGACTCACGAATGTGGCTCCGTCGTCGGGTCATCGTAGACGTGCGCGCCACGCTCCTCCTCCTGTCGCCGGCTGGTCACCCGCTCGTACACCATATAAACGCCGATCGCAATCAGAATCGCGGGCCAGAACGGCAGGATCTCGCGGATGTGCCAATACCCCAGCGAGTGCAGCAGGATCACAATCCCCGCGGCAATGAACACGATGCCCGCCACCGGCGAACTCCGCGCCAAGTCCCGCAACGAGAAGAGGCCGGAGAACTCGTCGACGCTCTCGCCCCGGCGCAGCCTGCGGGCCGTCCGCAAGGAGTCGAGTGGCATGTAGAAAAAAAACAGAATCACCAATGGAATCAGCAGTGGTTCCAGCCCACTTGCGGCCCGTGATCTGATCAACGAGAACACCACGCCCAACATCACGACTTGCAGCACCGCCTTGGCGTACTGTCCGTTGTAGACCGCCCCGACGCCTGGAACCAATCCCAGGATGAACGCCAGCGCCGGCGACGGCCCATCGTTCGCGGCCGCGGCTTCGTCGTGGGGAACCGGCGGGTGCGGCGGCGGTAGCGGCGCCGCAGCCATGGGCGGGCTTGCCTCCTCAGACCAGGTTGGCCCAGGCTCAGATTGCCCAGGCTCGATGGGGCCCTCCGTGCTAATCGCCCCTTCTGCCCTGATCGGCGCAGCCTCGACAGGGGCCGCAGCCGCCGCATCGGCCGGCACTGGCTCGGCCTCGAACAGCCGCGCCGAGCAATCCTCGCAGTAGATAACACCCTGCGACTCTCGCCGGCAGCTGTCGCACAGCGCTCGTCCGCACTCGCGGCAGAAGGCAACCGCAATCAAGTCTTGGTGGGTAGCGCAATTCATGATCAGCGATTGTGCAACGGATGGGCGCAACTCGTGAGAAGGATGACTACCGGCCTGTCGTCTCGTCTCCCGCCGCCTCGTCTCCCGTCGCTTTGTCCCCGGCCTTCTCGTTCAGCCCGGTCGACTCGTTCTGCCTGTTCGCTTCTTGTAACGGGGCCGCGGCCCGCGACAGATTCTCGCGCACGAACGCCGCGCCCTGGCTCCAGCCCTGACTCCAAAGGCGATCGACCTCCCGGCTTGCCCGGGAAACCTGCGTCAGCGGATTCACTCCTTCCGCCGACCATTGCTCGACCGTTCTGTGCGCCGACAGCGTCAAGATCGAAAACGAGACCAACGCCAACGCCATGCTCATCGCAAAGCGGGGCTCGAACAGCGGCTGCATCAGCAGACGCAGCCCGCCGTAGGCCCGTCCACCGTAACCACGCGATCCGCCAGCCGCCCCGGCCGGAACCAATACGCCAGGAGCGTGAGCCGGTCCCACCGTCTTGAGAATCTCGCTGACCAACTCCTCCGGCGGCTCGACACGGGGAGAGGCTTGCATCCACTCGAGCGCCAACTCGGCATCCGCCAGCTTCCCGGCGCAGGACGTGCAGTGGCTGATGTGCTCGTCAAACTGTTGCCGCTGCTCGTAGGCAATCGTGCCGTCGAGGTAGTCGCAGATGCGGCTGTCAATGCTAGAGCACTTCACGGCCGCACCCCCATGCTTCTGAGTTGCCGGGCCAGTTCGCGCCGCCCGCGGTTGATCCGTGATTTGACGGTCCCTTGCGGGATGTCGAGCACGTCGGCGATCTCCTTGTACTCCATCTCCTGCAGGTCTCTGAGGATGACGGCCTCGCGCAACTCCATCGACAGGCGCGCCAGCGCCGCCCGCAGCAATTCGCCTGTTTCGCGGCGCGCCAGCGCGTGATCCGCGCGGCCACCGATCAGCGTCCTGTCTTTCGGCGAGACGTGCTGGTCTTCGATTGCCTCCAGAACGGTGTGCTTGCGATTCTTGCGGTAGTGATCGATGAGCAGGTTGCGGGTGAGGCGCATCAGCCAGGTACGGAACGAGCCGCAGCGGCCGTCGTAGCGGTCCAGAGCCCGAAAGACCCGCAGGAAGACCTCTTGGGTCAGCTCGCGTGCGTCATCGGGGTTGCCGGTAAAGCGGTGGCACGTGCCGTACACGATGCGCGTATGGGCCCGGACGAGTTCCTCCCAGGCGCCGTTGTCGCCGTGGAGGCACTTCTCGACCAGGCTGGCGTCCCGCTCGATCTGGTCCCGGGCAATCTGCTCCGACACTGCGATATCGGCACTGGGACGCCCCCAGGGCGCCCCCCAAGGCAGCGTTGCTTCCCCTGTCATGGCCATCGCTTCCGCACCCTACCTTACTAAACGAGACCGGGGAACGAAAAGTTCACACGGAATCGAATTTTTGCCGCGCCCGACGGGGCCGCCGGCAGGCCGCTCCCCGTGGCCTTGTGAGAGGCCGGGTGGGACGAAATGGGACGAAATGGAACGGTTTCGGGGTTTTTGGCCGGCGGCAAAGGCGACTGGAAATCGGTGTGATCGGGCAGTGGCTGCAAATGAGCGGATTCCCCGAGTAGGGTCCGGCCTGCTGAGACGGGCTTGTGGCAGCTTGATGGGTCCAGGGCATCGCACCCACTCCCTCGCGGCCGGGGCTCGGTTTGGGCGAGCCGAGACGTAGTTCTGCTCTAGCATCCTTTGTCGCAGCGTGTCACCGGCGTGCCGGACCGCTCCCTGACGGTCACGGCTCGGTTGTTTCAAAAAAAGAGGGCCCTCTGGCTCCAGTCTCTGGAAACCTCAGCGGCCCGCTCAAGATAGGAGCGAAAGAGCGGGCTTGAACGGACGGTCCTCTCCTGACCGATTGGGTCAAGAGCTGCCGTTCGCGGGGGAAGATCGCTTATCTCATTTCGGAGAGCAACATCGAAACTGCCTGGCCAGGAAACGGTCGTTGTTGGTCCGGCGATCTGTCCGCACCGGTCGTTTCCGTTATCAGGCTAGCACTCGTAGGTCAGGGTTCCGGGGTCGGCGGTGGGTCAAGTGGTTGAAAACGCTGCGAAAAAAAGTTCGGGAATTCTGTGACTCTCCGTCACGGCCGGGCCGGAACAGGGCTCCCGTCCCCTTGAGCCTGGTGTCCCTTTAGGCGTCGTCCCCTCTAGCCCATCTTGTCCAAGGCCCGGAAGGTGTAGGTTTGTAGTGACCAGCGATTGCGTCTTCGCACGGCCCGACCAACGTCGGACCTCCGCCATTCATGCATCCGGAGAGAAAAGGCATCCTCTATACGGTTCTGGCGATGATGCTCTTCGCCTCCATGGACGCTGCCTCGAAATACCTCGTGGTCCAATACTCTGTCGTCCAGATCGTTTGGATCCGTTACCTGTTCTTTGTCGGGTTCGCTGTGTTGGCCATCGGCCCCTCGCGGCTTGCTTCCACCGTTCGGACCGGGCGAGCTTCGCTGCAAGTCATCCGCTCGGTCGTTCTCGTCGGGGAGGTGGCCAGCTTCGTCGTTGCGTTTCGTTACCTACCGCTGGCCGACGTTCATGGCATTGCCGCCGTCACCCCTGTGCTGACGGTCGCTCTGGCGGCCCTCGCACTGCGCGAGAAGGTCGGGACGCATCGCTGGGTCGCGGTCGCTGTGGGGTTTCTGGGTGTTCTGGTCATCATCCGGCCGGGCGCGGGCGTCATGGGTCTCACGGCTCTGATCCCATTGCTGGCCGCCTGTTTGTGGGCGGTCTATCAGATCCTGGTTCGTCTGGTAAGCCAAACCGACCCGACGGACACGACCTGGCTCTACACCGGATTGGTGGGATTCGCCCTCTCGAGCTTCGCCGCCCCGTTTCGATGGCGGACGCCCGATGGGGAGGGGTGGGCGTTGCTTTTGTTGGTCGGGTTGCTAGGAAGCTGCGCGCACTGGTGCCTGATCAAGGCCCTCCACGCCGCTCCCGCTTCGACATTGCAACCTTTCAACTACACGATCACTGTGTGGGCGGCCGTGATGGGCTGGCTTGTTTTCGGGCATCTGCCTGATACTTGGACGGTTGTCGGCACGACCATCGTCGTTGCCGGCGGGGTTTATGCCTTACAGGGCGAAGGTTGACGCCGCCGCGACAGCCATGAAGGACGGACCAGAAAAGGGCTCCGTCCCCTTTATAGGCCCCCCTTTAGGCCCCG
>JAKZVK010000702.1:0-2528 GCA_047516085.1 Bryobacterales bacterium | reverse complement strand
ACCGGGGCTTGGCGCCGCGGTAGGATGCATCCGCGTTGAGCCGAGAGAGGTCGCGGACTCCCGTCGGCGCTTCGGTCGTGTTGGATGGCACGGTTGTGGCGGGCCTGCGGGGCCGATTTTTTCACAGCCCCTTAGGGAGCGATCCGGCACGAACCGTCCCGTCCCTCGTTGGCCGCTAGACGCGAGATGGCGTCCGGGGTTCAAGGCAGCACGCCGGCTCCAAGCAGGAGATCTACAAAGGCTACCTCTCGTGTCACCGAACCCGGTAGCGGTCCACGAAGTCCGGATCGAGCTCTAGCCCCAGACCGGGCTTCTCGGTCATTTGGATGTAGCCCTCCACCACGCGCAATTCGGGGCGATAGAGCTTCGACCAGATCTGATACGGCTCCGTGCGGGGGCAGGCGGGGATCATCAGCCCATTGGGAATCGCGGCGACGAGATGGCAGTTGAGATCCGGGTATTGTGCGCCATGAGGAGCGACCTTCACGTGGTAGGCGTCGGCTAAGGCCGCGATGCGCAGCAGCCCCGTGTACCCGCCGCCGGTCAGGATGTCGCTCTGGATAACTTCCAGACCGCCTTGGGTGATCAGCTCACGCACGCCGTAGAGCGTCCCCTCTCCCTCGCCGCCGGCGAGCAGGGCGTCGGTGCTTGCGCTGACCATGCGGTAGTAGGCGAGCAGGTCGTCACCGCCGACCGGCTCTTCAATCAAGTACAGGTTGTAGGGCGCGAACTGTTTGGCCAGTGAGGCAGCCTGCGGCCCATCCCACATACCAAACATGTCAATCATCAGCCGAATGTCCGGGCCCACTCGTTCGCGGGAGAGCTTCACCTTTTGTACCGCTCCCTCGAAATCCCGGTGGGTCGTATGGAATTTGACGATGCTATACCCCAGGTCGGCGTGCTTCTTGACGAGGTCCGCCATCTCCTCAGGCGACTGATCGTAGTAGCCGATGCCGTCCGCATAGACCGGCACGCGGTCCCGATAGCCGCCGAGTAGTCGCCACACCGGCTCGCCGATCGACTTGCCGTAGAGGTCCCACAGGGCGATGTCGAGCGCACCGATCGAACCCATGGCCGAGCGCCCTGGCCCGCGGAAGCGCCACGCCACCTCATACATGTCCTCCCAGAGTTTCGCGATTCTGCGAGGGTCCTGGCCCACGAGCAGCGGCGCCAATTCCTCTTCGATGAGCTTCGCGTTGCCTCCCCGGCTGATGCCGAACAAGCCGTTGTCGGCGTGGACCCGCACCAACTGGAAGTCCCGGGTCTTGCCCTCCTCCGCGGGGCCCCAAGGGTGACGCAGCGTGATCATCTCCACGCGCGTGATCTTGGTCGCCGGCTTCGGAGTGTCCTGTGCGGCCAGGATCCCAGCCGCCAGCACGGCGGCGCAAAGAACGGACGAGCACAATGCAAAGAATCGTCGGTCAGTTGTCATGACTTCTAGATCATCGTCCTCAACCAACCTCGATTGCAACCTTGGAAGATGGAAGCCTGGTTGCTGCGAAGGGATAGACAGACGGGCCGAAGCCGCTTGTGATCGGCCAAGGTCCGCCATCCGGCATACTAAGAAGTAACGGCCCGCAAATCGGGTGAGTTATCGCGTCGCTTTCACGGGAAAGGCCGCACGAAGCCGGGCTCCATGTCAAACGCTGCCACGACTCGCAACGGACAAGGCGGCGAAACGGTCTTCGAAGCCCGCGGCCTGACCAAGGTCTACGACATGGGCGAAGTGCGGGTCCATGCGCTTCGGGGCGTGGATCTCAGCCTCTACGCAGGCGAGTTGGTGGTTCTTCTCGGACCTTCGGGTAGTGGAAAATCCACCCTGCTAAACATTCTCGGGGGGCTCGATGCGGCCAGCAGCGGCCACGTCAGCTACCACGACAAGGAACTCACCAAGGCGAGCGACCGAGAACTGACCGAGTACCGGCGCTCGCACGTCGGCTTCGTCTTTCAGTTCTACAACCTGATTCCCAGTTTGACCGCTCTCGAGAACGTGGCCGTTGTCACCGAGATCGCGGACAAGCCGATGAAACCCGAGGATGCCCTGGCGCTTTTGAACCTCAGGGACCGGCTGCACCATTTCCCGGCACAGCTTTCCGGCGGTGAGCAGCAGCGCGTGGCGATCGCCCGGGCGATTGCGAAGAACCCCGCCGTGCTCCTCTGTGACGAGCCCACCGGCGCTCTCGATTCCGCCACCGGCATCGTCGTGCTCGAGGCCCTCGAACGGGTGAACCGCGAACTCGGTACCACGACCGTCGTCATTACTCACAACGCCGATATTGCCGACATGGCCGACCGTGTCATCCACCTGAGCGACGGCAACATCGGCGAGGTGTATCGCAATGAGAAGAAGAAGGCGGCGCGGGAGTTGCACTGGTAACGACCCATGGGGATCGAATGACCGCGCTCCATCACAAGCTGCTGCGGGATCTCTGGGCGCTCAAGGGACAGGCGCTGGCGATCGCGCTCGTGATGGCAAGCGGCGCGGCAACGTTCGTCATGTCGCTCAGCACGCTCGACTCGTTGCGGCA
>JAKZVK010000701.1:0-7900 GCA_047516085.1 Bryobacterales bacterium | reverse complement strand
ACCAAGGCGGACGCGGTCGTTGGCTCCACGGACTCGTTGATAGGACAGAGCGGTGAGAGTAGCGGCTTTGGCGAAGGTGCGGCGAGTGGTCATCGTGGGGATTGTAGTTTGTTTCTCGCAAAGACGCAAAGGACCGCGAAGGCGCTAAGAAGTTCAAAGGGAATCAAAGATGTTCTTTGCGTGCTTGGCGGTCCTTTGCGCCTTTGCGAGAAACGCTCTCGTGATAGGCTGGAGCGGCCTGTTACGCGTGAGTCATCGCGGATGGGAGAGAAACACATGATTGCAACGACTCGACGTGCGTTGTTTCGTCAGGCCGCCGTGGGGTTGAGCCTCGGCGTTTGCGCCTCCGCCGCGGGGTCTGCGAAGAAAGCTTCGCCGCAGGCCCCGGAGATGCGGACGCTCATGAAACGGCTGCGAGGAGTTCATAACTTCCTCACGACGCCGTTTCTTGCCGACTACACGCTCGATGCCGAAGGCTTGCGCAAGAACGCCGCGTTCCACGCCAAAGCCGGCACACCCGACATGACGATCGTGGTGGGCGGCGGGTTGGGTGAGTTGTTCACGCTGAACGCCGACGAACAAGGAGCCATGGCGCGCGCCGCGGTGGCCGGCTCCCAAGGGAAGATGCCGGTGGTCGTTGGCGCGGGCGGGGGTTTCCGGCTCGCGCTTGACATGGCGCGCAACGCGGAGGACGCGGGGGCCGACGCGGTTCTTCTGTTCTCGCCGCCCTACGGCTCGCGCGACGGCGAGGGCGCGTATCGATATTTCAAGGCCGTCGCCGAATCGGTGAACACCGGCATCATCCTCTACCCGCGCGGCAAAGAGCCGCACTGGGCCGACACGATTCGCCGCCTGGCGGAGTTGCCGAACGTCATCGGCTTCAAAGACGCCAGCGGCGACATCAAGATCGGGCAGGCGCTGGCCTCGCAGGCAACGGGCTCGCTGGTCCCCGACAACTTTTTGTGGATCGGCGAAAGCGAAGCCCACGCCGCCAAGGCCATGCCGGCGGGCGCGCGCGCCTATACAACGGCGGTCGCGGTGTTCGTGCCGACGGCGTGCCGAGAGTTCTGGCAGCACGGCGTGGCGGGGCGCGTGGACGAGATGAACTCGGTGCTGAAGACGAAGATCGAGCCGGTGCTCGCGTTGCGGGGAGTCAAGCCGGGGTACGGCATCAGCGGGATCAAGGTGGGGCTGGAGGCTCTGGGGCGCGCGGGCGGGCCGGTGCGTCCGCCGGGCACACCGGTGGCAGAGGAAGATCGTGAGAAGATTGCCGAGATTGCGAGGCGGTACTCAGAAGGCGTTTGAGTTGAGTTTCTCGCAAAGGCGCAAAGCACCGCAAAGCCGCCAAGAGGAATCTAATCATAAGACGTTCTTAGCGGCTCTTGGGCGTCTTTGCGAGAAACGCCTTTGCGAGAAACCTCTGTCAGCGCTGCAAGTAGGCGGTCGATCTCATCAGACGTGTTGTAGTGCACCAGCCCGATCCTCACCATGCCGCCGCTCCCCTCGACCCCCAACCGCTCGGTCACATTGAGGGCATAGTAGTTCCCGTCCCAGACGAAGAAACCCCGCTCGCCAAGTTGCGCCGCCAAGTCGTGAGGGGACATTCCTTTGAGGCGAATCGACACGGTCGGCGTGCGCCGGTCGAACTCCGCCGGATCGCGGATACCGTGGAACTCGACACCCGGGATTTCGAGCAGCCTCGGAATGAGTTGGCCGGCCACGTCCCTCTCGTATTGCTTCACTGCGCTCATGGCGTTGACGAGCGCTTGACGGCGGCCCGCCTTTCCTTTGGGCAGCGGGTCCGGACTATGGCGGCGGCCTAGCTCCTCCAAGTAGTCGATAGCGGCGATTACCCCTGCCAAGCCCTCATGGTTCTGCGTACCGGTTTCCCAGCAGTCGGGGATCTCGTCCGGCGCGGGACGCACCTTGTAGGGACGCAACCGCTCAAGGTGCTCGGCCTTGCCATAGAGCACGCCGACGTGCGGTCCGAAGAACTTATACGCCGAACACGCCAGAAAATCGCAGTCGATGGCGCGAACGTCGATCGGCCCGTGCGGCGCGTAATGGACGGCATCGACGAAACAGAGGGCGCCCGCCTCGTGCGCGGCCCTGGTGACGGCCGCGACGTCGTTGATCGTGCCCACGGCGTTCGAGGCATAGCCGACCGCCACCAGCTTGGTGCGCTCGTTGAGCAGACGGTACAGGTGGTCGAGGTTGAGCGTACAGTCTTCGAGGTGAAAGTCAACCGTACGAATGACCACGCCGCGTTCCTCCAGAGCCCGCCAGGGAGCCACGTTGGCGTCGTGATCAAGTTGCGTCACGATGATTTCGTCGCCCGCTTGCAGGTCGCGGCAGATCGACCGGCTCAGCGCGAAGGCCAACGTGGTCATGTTGGGTCCGAACGCGACTTCGCGGGCGTCGCAACCAAGCAGATCGGCCACGGCGGCGTGCGCGTCGGCCAGCATCTGCTCGGTGCGTTGGGCGGTCAGAAACGCGCCGTGGGTATTGGCGTTGGCGTTGACCAGGTAGTCTTTGATTGCCTCGATGACGCGTTGCGGGACCTGGGTGCCGCCGGGCCCGTCGAGGAACACGGCAGGTTGGCCGTTGACTTCGAGATCAAGGGCCGGGAACTGGGAGCGAGCCCAGGTTACATCGAACGTAGATATGGGGAACCCAGAGACGGGGAGAGCGGGCATGGGGAACCGACGCGGCTGCCCATTCTAGCAGGAGGGATCTCACGCCAAGATGCGAAGCGGAGGAGAAAGCTTGGGAGTCTTCCTCGCCGGCTTCGCGGTCCTGCGCGTTTCTGCGTGGGGCGGCTCGGACCAGCTTGTTAAAATACCGGCTCGTCCGTAAGGCCATAGAGCGGCCCGAATCCGTGCCGGAACCCAATTCCAATCCACCCCACGCCGGTCCCCGTCCGAAGGTGATCGCCGATGGCCCTCTCGACGACACCGTGCTCGGCTTCATGAACGGCCGGTTGGATCTGCTTCCGTGGCAGCTGGCCGAGACGGGGACATCCGACCCGGTCGACGGCATCTACACGTATGGGCATCCGCCGCTGGATGGCGCGATGCTCGACCGCATCCCCGGCCTACGCATCATCAGTAACTACGGCGTCGGGGTCGACCACATCAACGTGCCCGCCGCCGCCGCGCGGGGCATCCCGGTCGGCAACACGCCCAGCATCCTCGACGGCGCGACGGCCGACATGGGTATGGCGCTGCTCATGGCCGCCGCGAGGCTCATCGTCAAAGGCGACCGCTACGCGCGGTCACCCGAGTTCACGCGCTACGACCCGGGCTACATGCTGGGACGTGAAGTGCACGGCATGACGTTGGGCATCATCGGCATGGGAGCGATCGGCAGCCAGGTGGCGAAGCGCGCGCGGGCCTTCGACATGACGGTGCTCTATCACAACCGCACCCGCCGCAAGCGAGTCGAGGACGAGCTGGACGCGCGCTATGAGTCGTTGGACGGGCTGCTGGCCGGCTCCGACTACGTGATGCTGTGCTGTCCCCTCACCGAGGACACCCACCACCTGATCAATGCCGACACCCTGTCGAAGATGAAGCCCACGGCCACGCTCATCAACGTCGCCCGGGGTGCGGTGGTTGAAACCGATGCGCTGTACGAGGCGCTCAAGAGCGGGCAGATCGCCTCGGCCGCGTTGGATGTCACCGATCCCGAGCCGCTGCCGCGTGATCACCCGATGCTGCAGCTCGACAACTTGACCATCGTGCCGCACCTCGGCAGCGCCACCATCGAGACCCGCCGCGAGATGGCCCGCATGTCGGTCGAGAATCTGTTCCTGGGGCTGGCCGGCCAGTCGTTGCTCCATGAGGTTCGGCCATAGTAGCCGTGGCGAAATCGAGAGCGGCGCTGGTCAATATGTAGGGGCACGGCATCCTGTGCCCGTGCTGTCACAACAGGCGAGAGCATGTGCTCGCCTCGGCGAAGAATCTCACTCTGACCTTCACTCCGCTAGCCCCGACCGGATCCGAGTCCGCGACGCGGACGGACGGATGTTAGCCTGGGGTGAAGCCGTCCTCGGCGGAACCCCAGGTAGCGAGCTTTTTGCGACGGGAGCCCTGACAGGGCGATGGAAAGGCCGCACGCTCGAGCCGTAGGAGGACCTTCAACCATGGGAATCGAGAACCGCCGCAAAGCCGAGTTGGAAAACGTCCACCTCCGTCTCACCCTACTGACGGGCGGCGGCCACATCGCGGCCGTGACTTTGAAGTCGAACGGAGTGAACCCGCTTTGGAACCCGATCTGGGAGACGATCGAGCCCTCTGCGTACGATCCGTCGCGGCACGGCAAGTTCGGGACGCCTCCGGGCGGGCCGCTGTTGGCCGGCATTGCGGGGCACAATCTGTGCTTCGATCTGTTCGGCGAACCCAGCGAGGCCGAAGCGGCCGCGGGCTTGACCGCTCACGGCGAGGCGTCGGCCGCCGACTGGCAAGTGGAGAGCCGGCCGGGCGAACTGACCGCCACCGCCGACCTAACTCGAACCGGCATGCGGTTTGAGCGCCGGCTGCGCCTGTCACCGGCCGGCCAAGCCGTCGTCATTACCGAAACGGCCGAGAACCTCGGCAACATCGACCGCCCCGTCGGGTGGACCGAGCACGTGACCATGGGGCCCCCTTTCTTGAAGAACGGCAAGACGCGCTGCCACATGCCGGCGACGCGCTCGAAGGTCTACGAGAAGGAGTTCGCCGACGGCAAGGACCGCTTCCCGTTCGGCGACGAGTTCGCTTGGCCTCAGGTTCCGCTGAACGAAGGAGGCACCGAAGATCTGCGAACCTACACGGATCGGGCGTCCTCGGCCGCCTACACCTGCCACCTGATGGACCCATCACGCGAGCAGGTGTTCTTCACCGCACACGACCCCGATACCCGGACGCTGTTCGGCTACATCTGGCGGCGGCGGGACTTCCCATGGATCGGCATCTGGGAGGAGAACCACCTGCGCCAGGCGTCCCCCTGGGACGGCCGCTCGCTCACGCGCGGGATGGAATTCGGCGTGTCGCCGATACCGGAGACGCGGCGGGAGATGGTCGACCGTGGCCGGCTGTTCGGCGAGCCGTGCTATCGCTGGATCCCGGCGCGGTCGAAGGTCACGGTGGAGTACTGCCTGTTTATTGCTGAGTCGCCAGGCGAGGTCACCGAGGTCACCTGGGAGGGCGGGGTGATCCGCGGGGATGGAGGTTTGGAGATTCTTGTTAAGCAATGACCGGCGTTCTGCCGCAGTCTCAGGTCTGCGCGTCGGTAAGCGGCAAGACAGTCCAACCCATGTTACGCTCGCGCGCTGTCGCCGCTGGAACACAGATCAGGACTACTGTCGGGCGCAATAGTTTTCGGAGCCTCAGCATACCCGAAAACGGTGTGCTTCCCAAGAAACTGCATGCCCCAGATGCTTGTTCCATCATCACGGAATTGGACTTTATATACAAACGTTTTCTGATTGAGCTGGTAGGGTTTGAGGCAGTCCATCAGCTCCTTCATACTCTGAGTAAACGCCGTGTTCATGGCCTGCGGTGAAAAGACCCGTATCTCCGAGTGCTTGCCAAGGCAGTTGCCAGTTCGCCTCCAGTACAGTGCGCGCACCATGCGTGTAATCACATTGCAGTACGTATCCCAGTCAAAGGTCACCGCTATTGCTGGCTCGAAAACTGAACCTCTGCGCTGGGCGTATCCGTGGCGCTTGGTAGAGAAAATCTGCTCGGCGATTCTTTGATTGGATCCCACCGTTTTTGCTATCGAGTCTATGACGACATCTTGTGGCCGATGGCCGTCTTCGGCTCCAAAGCCGATCAGGACTTTGAATTCTTCATCTTCCGGCCCGGCGGCGTTATTGCAGTGCGCACAAGAGGGAACTGTGTGCAGGTGCAGGCCATTGGCCCTCGGCTTGGGGTAGATCCCCCGTGGAGGTATGTGGTCCCTTGTTGTTGCAGGGGACTCACCGCATATCGCACACATCCGCCTGGTCATGGTTCTTGCCTATCGGAACAGCCAGACTTGGCTTCGGCTGGCGACGAAAGGTCAGCTCGCCATTTCTCTTCTCGCGCCATCACCATTCGTTGCGTTCCAGAACATCCCCTGAGGCGGCCGAAACGAAAGGATCCCTTGAGTCTTCGATCTTGGCCAGGACTCGATCCATCGCTTCGGTTACCTCTTCTGGTGCGTGCCGCGCCGCGTACTCGTTCAGCGCGTCGGTGTACAACTGACTTCGGGACTTGTTTTCCCGCTTCGCGAGGCTTTCGGCCTTCTCGAAAACCGGATCTGGAATCGAGACCGCTGTCCTCATACCCCTAGCATAACCATCTTTCGTTAGCCACACGGTTGCGGTGGCGGCGTTCGGGGTCGCTTTGCATGGGTCGTCTGGGAACGACGCCGTTGTGGGAAAGCCAGCGCCCCATTCCACATCCTTCACAATGCGTTACACTCGGGGCGGGCGAGTTTACAAGTCAGTGCCCACTTTGGAAGGAGTTGTTATGTCGAATCAACCAAGTCGTAGAGACCTTCTGCAATCAGGAGCCGCCGCGGCGGCTATCGCAGCGGCCGCCGGCGCGTCGGCGTGCAGTGAGCCCGCCCAGTCGACCCTAACAGAGAGCGGCGCTAGGGTCACGTACAAGGACCTCGGCGTTCGCCCCACTATCAACGGCCGTGGCACGGTCACCGTGCTCGGGGGTTCGGTGATGCCGGCCGAAGTGGTGGCGGCGATGGTCGAGGCGGCGAAGTATCACGTTCACCTACCCGAGCTGCAGAAGAAGGCCGGGGCAAAGATCGCCGAGATGATCGGGGTTCCGGCGGCGATGATCTCCTGCGGGGCGGCATCGGCCATCACCTGCGGAACGGCGGCCTGCCTTCACCGCGGCGACGCCAAAAAAGCGCAGCAGCTTCCCGATGTCACCGGCATACCCAACATCATCATTTCGCAGAAAGCCCATCGCTGCGGCTACGAAGCTCAGATGTGGCTCACCGGCGCGCGGACGGTCTGGGTCGAGACGCGCGAGGAGTTGGAGAAGGCCATCGCCGCGGAAAACCCCGCCATGATGTTCTTTCTCAACAAGAACGATCCCGACGGTCAGATCAAGCGGGCCGAGTGGGTCGAGGTGGCCAAGAAGCACAACGTCCCGACGTTGAACGATGCCGCGGCCGACGTCCCGCCCAAGGATCGGCTCAAGGGTTATGTGGACGAAGGCTTCGATCTGGTCGTGTTGTCGGGCGGCAAGGGATTGATCGGCCCGCAGGCGAGCGGCATGTTGCTTGGCCGGCCCGATCTGATCGAGGCCGCCTGGCTGTCGATCAGCCCGCGCGGCGGAATCGGGCGCGGCATGAAGGTCGGCAAGGAAGAGATCATGGGGCTGGTGGCGGCGGTCGAACGCTACTTGCGCATCGATCACGACGCCGAGCGCCGCGAGTTGGACGCCCGCGCAGCGCACATCATCGACAAGGTCAAGGGCCTCGACGGCATCGAGACCGGCATCCGCATCCCTGAGATCGCCAACCGCGTCCCTCACGTCACCGTCAAGTGGGACGAAGCGGCTCGCGGCAAGACGGCCCGCCAGGTGATCAAAGAGATGGTGGAGGGCGAGCCCTCCATCGCCATCTCAGGCGGCAGAGGCGGACTGACGATTTCGGTTTGGATGATGAAACCGGGCGAGCACGAAATCGTGGCCGACCGGCTGCATGAGGTGTTGAGTTAACGCTTGCATAGAGGTGTTGATTATGAGTTAACGCGGCGGCGTTCTGAGCGCGAATCCGCGCGAACCCAAGAAACCGAGCCCGGAACGCAAGTGACGGGTAAATCCTCTCGGTTTGGCAGGCGGTCCTTGCACAATGAGCAGGCGCGGGCCTGAGCCCGCCCGGCCACGGATTTACATCCGCGGCTCTG
>JAKZVK010000700.1:0-11631 GCA_047516085.1 Bryobacterales bacterium | reverse complement strand
GACGAACTCTTTGTTTCCCAACGGCTTACCGGCACGGGTGGCCGCTCGTAACTCCTCCATCCAGCTGGTGTCGAGGCTTGGCCCTTCATGCAAAACGCCCTCCCAATCGCTGAGCGGGCAAATCTCGTCCCACAGATCCAGGTCGAGCAGACCCGCCGGATCTCTCGCCGCCACGTGCGCCCGCGCACTCGACCACTCGTAGTCCAAAGCCCTCTCCACCAGACGAGCCCGAACCGGGTTGAGGTCGACGTAGCGTAGTGCCGACACGAGGTGTCTGTGGCCGAGGGGTGCCGAGTAGAAGCGGTTCTGCCACAGGTGCCCCGAACGTCGACGCACGAGGTTGAAGTAACGGCTGTAGGAGTTGTGAGCGCGTCCGAGGGCTTTCGCCATTGACTCGGGACGCTCCGGAATGACCACGGCATGCACGTGGTTGGGCATCAAGCAGTAGCCCAAAATGCGCAACCGGTGACGCGTGGCGTGTTCAGCCAGCAGCGTGAGATACGTGCGTCGCTGGCTGTTGGAGAAGAAGACTTGTTGGCGGTTGTCCCCCCGCTGCGTGACGTGGTGCGCCGACCGCCACCACGCGAGCGATGCGTGGCACCGCCTCAGTATGCCACTGCGAACATCAGATGTCAAAATCGAGGCTGTCCCGGTTTTCCGGTTCCGGTTTTCCGGTTTTCCGCGGTGCGAGGGATTTGCAGTGCAGCCCGGTGGCGCGGCGCAAACCAATAGGTGTTCCCATGTGCCGCGTGCGACAGCCAGGAGCGAATAAAGCAAGAGGGCCGGCCGGAGGAGGTTCTCGAAGCTCCCCAGGCGCTCAACCAAAATGGAAATCCTGGAATCCTGGAATCCTGGAATCCTGGAATCCTGGAATCCTGGATAAAATGGTTGACATTTCCTTCTCTTCTGATATACTAATTCTCCTGCTTTCGATCTTTTTTTTCTCGCAAGGAGCCGGACATGTCTCTGCCAAGCATAGCGGTTGTCAATTTCTCGAACCAATTAACCGACCAGCGGGTGCAGGAGGCCATTCGCGCCGTCAATCGGCAAGTCGTCGAAGATTTCGTTCCGATTTGGGGCGCCGGCCGCATCTGCAAGATTCACGAACCGGTCTTTGACCCGGCCGATATCAACACGCTGGCGAACGACCCCGTCTTCGCCGACAGCATTATCTACATCGTCGATGAGGGGCTCCTTCCAGGTGCCTTGGGATTTCACGATCTCAACGCCCGCGACATCCCCTTCGGCTTTGTTTTCGTGCTCAACCCGCAGGACTGGACGGTGACGCTCTCGCACGAAGTGCTCGAGCTCATCCTCGACCCCACGGTCAACATTTTCGTGCCCGGCCCCGATCCGCGGGACGCCACCAATACTGTGCTGCACACCTACGAGGTGTGCTACGCGGTCGAACGAACCACCTATCAAATCGACGAGATCGCCGTGTCGAATTTTCTGACTCCGAGCTACTTTACGATCGGCGAAGCCGCGGGCACCCGCAACGATTTTCTGGGCGTGGGCGTGTCCTCCTTCGGCGTCACTCAGGGAAGTCACATCGCTTTCATAGACCTGCCGACCGGATCCTTCGAGGTCGTGATCGGCCAGCAGGCGTTTGCCACGCGCGCGCTCCAGCGGCGGCGCTTCATCGAGCACGAGAAAGTCGACCGACCTACAGAAGAGAAGCTCTGTGGGACGATCGACCAGGTCCGTGAGCGGAAACCCGACGCCCTGCCGGGCGTGGAAGCGCTCAGCCGCCAAGGCCGCTACGAGGCGCGCGCCAAGCGCGTGGCGCCCTCCAAGGCCGCCCAGGCCGGCCAACCATAAGGGGGCCGGGCGCTGAGAGGGCCGCGGCAAGGCCCGAAGGGGACAGTCACCCTAACCCGCACCTTGCGCCGCGGCAGCAGCGCGCTTCGACTTCTTTGCCGGCCCGCTTTTCCGCCGCTGTAGAGGCCTTTGCAGGCTCGTTTCGAGCTTCCGTACAAACGCATCCGATCCCAGCGGACGGCCCGTTCGCGTCGCCACCCTGAGCCGCGCCATCTCTTCGGCTTCCATCGCCGGGTCACGAATCGCCTCGGCCCAGTCCCGTCGCCTGTCGATCTTCCGCCACTGCTTTCCGTCCAGCAGTCCCGACCCGTCGCGGCCCTCGACGTGCGCCATCGCACTCGACCATTCGTACTCCGCCGCCTGTTCCACCAGCCCCGCCCGCACCGGGTTCAGATCGACGTACCGCAGCGCGACGCGCAGAGGGTCGCGGTCCAGCGGCGTCGAAAAAAAGCGGTTCTGCCACAGGTGGCCGCTTCGTTTCCTGCGCCGATTCAGGTAGATCGTGTATTCGTAATGTGCCCGTCCCAGGGCGCGGGCGAGCGACCGCTCGTGCTGCGGTATGCCCACCACGTGCACGTGGTTCGTCATCAGACACCACCCCAGAACACGCAGACCCTGACACTCGGCGTGATGCCGCAGGAGTATCAAGTAGAAGCGTCGGTCGAGATCGCTGAAGAAGACTGGCTGGCGGTTGTTCCCCCGCTGCGTGACGTGGTGCGGTGCGCCGACCGCTACCACGCGAGCCATGCGCGGCACGTCGCTATTGTTTCAGACGCCGCCGCAGCCGGTCAACCGGCCACAGTTAGGGTGACTGTCCCCTGTGGGGAACAGTTAGGGTGACTGTCCCCTGTGGGGACCACGCCGCCCAGCGCCGGATCGGGGGCTTCAGAATGTCGCAGGGGGCCGACCGCCCGTGCCTTCGTGGTACCCCCATGGCACCCGAGTCCTACCATTTCGCCATCAACCCAATTTTCATCACAGATCTTCAAAAACTTTATTCCCTGCCCTTTCTGTCACTTGGCGCTTTCCAGCGGCCGAGTCACGCCCATTCTCCTGCTACGGTGTAGTCGGAGGATAGAGACAGCAACGTCGAGATCCCGGGAGTGCCAGATCGTTCCACCGACATCATTCAGAGCGGGCTGGCGGAGAAATGCGGGGCTGTGATGAAGGAGTGATCCGCGGATTACGCTGATTTTCACAGATGAAAGGCCTGGCCATGAGCCTTGAAAAAAATCTGCGTGAATCTGTGGGATCTGCGGATGATCTGGGGATCGTCGCTCCGCGGGCGGCTTTCGCTTATAATGACGGCCGGAAACACAGACACACGGGCGGGAGCCATGAAACGATCAATCGCAGTAGTAGTGTTTCGTCTCGGCCTGGTCGCGGTGCTCGCCGCGGCCTGGATTCTGCTCGACGACCGCGTGACGACCGCCGCCGGCCCGGTGCCCGAACCCGACCCGGACCTACGCTTTGTGATGGAAGCCGGCGGGCCCGTGGGCACGCTGTCGCTCGAGGTGATCGAAGGCAAGACCGGCATCCACCTGCCGTCGCGCCTTTACTTCTCCCACACGGACGGCCGGGCCGACCTGCCGACGGTGGGGCGCTTCCAGAACTTCCTCGTCACCGCCTCAGGGCGCGAGGTCAAGACCATCCCGGTGGGTGAATACGACGTTTACATCTCGCGCGGCACCGAGTACACGCTCGACCATCAGCAGGTCGCCATCCGCGAAGGGGAGACCACCTTTCTCGCGTCCACACTCGATCGTGCCATCGACACGCGAGGCTTCATCTCCTCGGACTTTCATCTGCACTTGATGTTTGCCATGCGCGACGGGGCGATCGTTTCGGCGGCGGAGGGTATCGACCTGCTCACGGCCACCGACCACAATATCCTCAAGGACTACTCGCCCTATATCCGGGATTTGCAGCTTGATCGTTTCATGACGTCGGTCGTCGGCGCGGAAGTCGATACCAGCTTCGGCCACTTCAACAGCTTTCCGATGTCGCTGAATCGCTGGCGGGATCGCGGGTTTCGCAAGGCGATCCAGACGCCCGGCGAGTTCCTGCGGCTGCTGCGGCGAAACCCCGGCGACGAGATCGTACAGATCAATCACCCGCGGCGCCTGACGCCCAACGCCGAGAGTGGTTACTTTGACGGCCGGCTGAACCGCGAGACCTCGAAGTTCGACTATCCGTTCTTTGAAACCGGGTTCGATCAGGTCGAAGTCTTCAACGCGCTGACCGACAGCCCGGCCGATCACGTCGGCCGCTCGCCGCTGGTCGATCAGAAACTGAAGGACTGGTATAGCCTGTTGAACCGCGGCATTCTGATGACCGGGGTGGCCAACACCGACGCGCATCGTTATCCCAAAGATCTGCCGGGCTACCCGCGCAACTACGTTCTCTCCGACACCGACAAGCCGTGGGAGATCGACCCCTATGACGTCGTCAACGCGCTCAAGAACCGGGCCTCGACCGCGTCGTTCGGGCCGTACGTCCGGTTCACCGCCAACGGCGCGCCGGTGGGTTCGATGATTGGCGACCGCGATGGCGCGGTCAGTCTCAACGTCGAGGTGCAGTCGGCGCCTTGGATTCCGGTGGATCGGGTTGAGATCGTCTCAAACGGCGAGGTAATCGAGACCTTTTCCGTTGAAGAAGGGGACCCCAAGGAAGCGCTGCGGTTCGCGCAAGAGATCACGGTCAAGCCCTCGCGTGACGCCTGGTATCTGGTGATTGCCACGTCGGAGCGCCGCTGGGAAAAGCCGTTCTCCCACTTCAGCTCGTTCTCGTTCACGAATCCCATTTTCGTCGATCTCGACGGCAACGGCTACTTCGATCCGCCGAACGGCGGCTACCCGCACAAGCCGACGGATTAGCCCCGTCTGCGACCGCCACGTTGTGAGGCGGACGACGTGACCTACGGGCTGAAGTGTTTGGCCAGGTCGGCCAGGAGCGCCTGATAGATGGGGTCGCAGAACTCGCCGATCGCGCCGTCATCCTTGGAGCTGTATTCGGATCGCCACAGAACGAACGTGCCGCCGGTGGCGGTGACGGGGAAGACGTTCACGATGCCGACGTATCGCTCGACGACGTCGGCAGCGACCGGACCGGGGCCGTCGTCAATCGTGTAGCGGAACGAGCGGTCCGCTTCGTTGAATTCGATCAGGGTTTCAAGAAAAGCGTCGTTCAACTTGCGCCTGGCTCCCACCTCGGTGGCGCCCTTGTCGCCGATGGTGTCCACCTGGGTGATGACGTTCGGGGCCCACGAGAAGTCGTGGAAGTTTTTGACGGCGTTCCAGACATCGTCCACCGAGGCGTTGACGACGATCGAGTTGTAGCACTGGCCCATAGAGGTTCTCCTTGGGGTGAGGGAACACGACCCCGAAACCCACGAGTCTAACAACGGGTCTGCCGGCGATGACCGAGACTACTGTAAACTCTTGCGGCGGGACGCCCGTGACGCAGGCTTGGAGCGCCGCGAGAGCTTGGTGTAGTGGTGCAGGTCCATGCGCACGCGGGCGCCGGCGAACTGCACGCCCTCGGCTTTGAGCCGCAGGCGTTGCTCTTCCCCAGCGTGACCCGGCAGCGCGATGCGGCCCCCGGCGGCGAGGACGCGATGCCACGGCAGGCCCAAAGCCGGATGCGCCCGCCCCAGGGCCCCGCCAACGAATCTCGGCGAACAAGGTAGCGCGATCGCCCCGGCCACGTCGCCATAGGTGACCACGTTGCCTTTCGGGACGCGCCGCACCGCCTCCCAGATGAGGGCGTCTCTGGTAGGGACTTCCTTGGTCCGCGTTTCTCACCACCTGACGGTCGAAGCACGCCCTAAGGCCGCCCGTACGTCGCTGCGCTTGCTCGCCGTGCTCAACCAATGATCCAGTACGCCCCCCGCATCCGACAAGGGCCGGGGCGTCAAGAGGCGCGCGCCCCGTACTGGCTAGGGGCCCTTGAGTGGCGTCAGAGTTCGCGCCGGGCCGCTCCTCTACGGTCACGACTCGGTTGCTTCGCACTTCGCCTCGCCACGTGGCAAGCAACGCGGGCTATGTGTAGGCACCGGTAGGCTTGCTGACACGGAGTTGTGGAGAGGCCGCAGCCGGGGCCTCGAACAGCCGATCAACCGCTTCTCCCTTGATCGGCTTGCGAAGCACGGCGCGGTCGTCGCCCGCGAAGAATTCCTGATTGTAGATCGCGACGTCTTCGTTGGCGAGAAAGATGAATCTCTTGACACGGCTCTGGAACAGGCGGTAGACGTCCAGTCCGCTCTTGCGGCCCATCTGGACGTTGCAGAAGAGCCAGTCGAAGGGCATGCGCTCGGAAAGATCGAGGCCCTCGTCGAGAGATCCCACGGGGATGACGCGGTGTCCGCGCTCGGTGAGGAGGTAGAGCAGAGCGTCCTGTGCGCCAAGATCATCGTCGATCACGAGAGCCATGATCGACTTGGCCGCGGGGCGTGCATGGGCGTCCGGCGCCGGCGCGAGCGTCTCGTGAGCCTGTTGGACCAAGGGGTACTTGATTTCGATCGAAAAGCTTCGGCCGCCCGCCTCGTTCACCCGCATCTCTCCGCCGGCCCGCTCGATCAACACCTGGCAGATGGATAGGCCCAAAGTGGATTCCACGTCTTGCGCCTCTTGCCGGGAGGAACCTCCCGCTTCCTCCTCGGCGTCGCCGACCCGCTTGAGTTCCGCCGGGGTCATCGAAACGGCCACGGTGGTCTCGAGCACGTGGCTGTAGATCTCCATCGAGCGTAGACCCTGTTGCTCGATCAGCCGCTCGGCGTGCCGAAAAAGGTTGACGAGGATTTCCTCGAGTTGAGGCTCGTCGGCGCTTACTCTCGCACGGGTTTTCGATAACTTGATCGACAGCTCGAGTCCTTTGCGCTTCCATCTCTGCTTGAAACGGCTTGCCACGCTGCTGAGTAGCTCGTTGAGATCGATCTGTTGGAACGAGCCCTGCCCGGAGCCAGCCAACTCGAACAGCCGCGCGAGCCGGCCGGACGCTTGGCGCGCTTGCTCGTCTATGGCCTTAAGACGGCCCGCAAGCAACGTGGGATGATCATCGTCTTGCGGGTCTTCCGCAAAGGCGAGGATCTTTCCCAACGGGCGGACCAACTCGCGTCCGACGCCCTCGATCAACTCCCGCAGAGCCTTCCATTTCTCGCTACGGTGCAGGTCCTCGCGAAGAGCGGCCTGCACGCGGTGCCGCAGTGCCAAGGCGGCGAGCCGGGCCACGTGCTGCAGGCGCTCCTTCTGCTCGCGCGGGAAGATGCGCTTGCGGTCGCGGTCTTCGACTTCGATCACACCCAAGCAGGCGCCGTCGGCGATGATCGGCATGTAGAGCAGCGACTTCTGGCCCAGGTGCCGCGCGGTTTCCTGCGAGACGAAGGGACAATTCTCGGCGTCGGCCACCTCGGTCATGACCCGATTGCGGAAGCAGGTGACGGCGCCGCTCATCGAGTCCAGCGACAAGGAAACGGACACCGGCTCTTCGGTCCCGGCCTGGAATTCGAGTTGTCGGCTCGGCGGGTCGAGAATCCAAACGGCCGCGTGGGTGCAGTCGGTAATGCGGGGGAGGATCTCGCCCATCCGCCGCACGACCGCAGCGGGCTCGGAGGACCCCATGACGTCCTCGGCAAGGTCGTAGAGGCTTCCGAGTTGCGTCTGGTGCTTTTCTTCCCAACCGCCGCGCAGCCACAGGAGAACGGAATAGAGAAAGCCCCCCGCCAGCAGTAGGACGAGAACGGTCCAGAAGACGGTGGAGTAACTCAAGAACAACGCGATCGGCCTCGCTTAGTCAGTCTCGGGTAGAACGGGCCATGCTACACCCGCCTCTACTACGAGAGTACCTCAGAACAAGCGAGGTGGGGGATGTTTTTGGACTTTTTGGGCTGTCTAGGGGCGTCTAGGGGGAACACCTGGGTTCCATCCGGAGGCGGGACGGACGGGGAGGCATTGCGAGCAACGGGGCGCCAGGCCGGAGCCTCTGGGGCCCCCGCGATCCCGTCGGTAAGCAAGCAGGAGCCCGTGTCGTAACGACCTCAGGACTCGACGAGCGGGGCTCGAAGAGAGCGAATGTGGTTGCGTTTCTACGGTACGATGAGAGTTTCGAGGGCTAGGAATGCCGAAGCCGCTATTAGTCATGAAGTTCGGGGGAACCAGCGTGGGTTCGCCCGAGCGCATCGCGGATGCCGCCGATATCATAGCGTCGCACACCGGCTCGCATCGAATCGTTGTCGTGGTGTCCGCGATGTCGAAAGTGACCGACGCCCTTCTCGATACATTGCGTCATGCCGAGGCCGGAGACGCCGAGGCGGTGGACACGCAACTCGCCGCGCTTCGGGAACGTCATCTCGACGCCTGCTCGGCGTTGCCGGCTGAGACCTTGCCGGCCGATCCCGGCGAGCGAACGGCTCAAAAGGTGAACGAGCACATCGACGCCTTCGGACGGATTGCGCGCGGCATGTTGATGTTGGGTGCGCGGCCGCTGCGATCGGTCGACGAAGCTGTCCCGACGGGCGAGAAGCTCTGTGCTCTGCTTTGCAGCCAGCGGTTGTGCGCGCGCGGCATCGACGCGGCCGCCGTCAACGGGGTCGAGCTGATCGTGACCGACGACGAGTTCGGCAGCGCCTCGCCGCTGATGGAGGAAACGGGCGAGAAGGCGCGCGCCAAGCTGCTGCCTTTGATCGAGGCCGGACAGGTTCCGATCGTGACCGGCTTCAACGGCGCGACGCGCGACGGGCGGCCGACGACGCTGGGACGGGGCGGCTCGGATTTTTCCGCGTCCATTTTGGCGGCGGTCCTCGATGCCGACGAGCTTTGGATCTGGACGGACGTCGACGGCATCCTCAGCGGCGATCCTCGAGTCGTCCCTGACGCGCGAGTTTTGGACGAAGTGACCTACAACGAGGCCGCCGAACTAGCCTACAACGGGGCCAAGGTGCTCCATCCCCGCACGCTGGCGCCGCTGGAAGAGAAGCGCATCCCGGTGTGGATCAAGAACAGCTTCAAGCCCGATCTCCCCGGCACGCACATCGTTCCCCGGATCAGCACGGGACACGGCGCGCGGGCCATCACATCGCTGGCGAAGGTGTCGTTGATCTCGATCGAAGCGGTGAACCTCTCGACGTCCGGGGCGCAACTGATGGCGCGGGCCCTCGAAGCCGCCGCCCGCGCGAATGTCGAGGTCCTGTTGTTGACGCGCTCCAGCTTCCGCCAGAACTTCTGTATGCTGGTCCGGACCGAAGAGTTGAGGACGGTCATGGAGAGCTTGCGGTCAGAACTCGTACTGGAGTTGGCCCATGGGTACGTTCACCCCATTGAGGTAGACCACAGCGTGGGGCTATTGGCGGCCGTCGGGGAGGGCATGAAAGGGACGCCCGGCCTGGCGGGCAGGATCTTCACGGCGCTCTCGCGCGACGATATCAACATCATTGCCATCGCCCAGGGATCGAGCGAGTTGACCATCGCCATCGTGGTCGCCGAAGATGCATTGCCGAAGGCCGTTCGATCGCTGCACGCCGAGTGCCGGCTGGGCAAGCCGCAGCCCGCGCCGCTGGAAGCATCGTAGTTCGGCGATTCCAGAACAATAGACGCCACAAGTGTAGGCGCCGGGACTGAAGCATTGCGGCACTTCGCCAGTGGACTCTTTCAACTGCTGGGAGCGGGCGCTTGTTGCTACCTGGGGCTGCTGCTCGCCCGCCTGCTATGGGAAGCGCCGCGCTTGTTGATGGCGCTGACGCCCGGCTCCGAGTTTCACGGCATCCAGCTCTGGGGGCTGAATCCACGCTTCTATGTCTTCGGCCCGGCGGGCAGGGGTGCGCTGGGCGCGGCGGCGCTGGCGGCCCTGTCGATGGCCATCGGGTTGTTGGCGCTGCGGATTGCGCCCGGGTTCTCGCGACGCTTCGGGGGCTGGGGAAGACCGCTGGTCTCGTTCACCGTTTTCTGGCTGGTGCTCTTCGTCGTTGACGCCGCGGTGTACTTCGCCCTCTATACACGCGGCCCTCTGCGTTCTCTGTTCCAAGTGGTCGCCGCGCCAAGCTGGGGCGCGCCGGTACCCGGTATCCTGTTTCTGCTGGTACTCGTGCCGTTGACTTTCGTCTTGCTGAGCCGCGTGGCGGGCGATCTACCGCCGACGACGCAGCCGACGCTGTGGAAGCGCGGTCTCGCGATTCTGCTTTGGATTGTGCTGCCCGTCGTGGCCATCAATCTATTGCAGCGGGGCGCGCCGCTGGCTTTCGGCATGTCGCGAGCCGGTTGGCCGTTCGCGCCATCCCTGCTGGCTCTGGTCGCCGCCGTGCCTGTTTTGTGGAAGGCCCGGCAAGCAACGGTCGTGTTCCAGCCTGGCTGGAAGGGCGGCGCGGCGGTCATGCTCAGTGGCGTCGTCGCGTACGCAGGTCTAACGTACTACCCGGACCTGATGCGCCACCGCCGCGCGGAGGCTTTGGAAGCGTGGCAGTCGCGGCACTGGGATCTGCGTTTCGAGCCCGGCCAGTTCACAGAGCAACAGCAGCGGGAGTGGGCCGCCACGGGGGACCGGCGCCTGGAAGCGCTGGCCGGACGCCTGGGCATCTCCCTCACCAACAAGCCCCGCATCGCCTACGTGCACGTTACCTCCGAGAGTAAACAGTCCCTCGCGCCGGAGCGCCGCAACGATAGCCCGTATGTGATTGAAGGCACCGACACGCTGCATCACTTCCTCGCACCCGACCGCACGATCTCCGACCCGCGGGGTGAGGCCGTGCTGTTGATGGCGAGCGAATGGGGTGAGCCCGCGTCGGCTGCCGTCGGAAGGGCGATGGCTCGCTACGCTGCCGGGGATTTCCTCGGCCGGGACCTCACCGGCTACGCGCGACAGATTGCGTGTGAGGAGCGGCCCTACACGTTGCGCGAGATTCTTGCGGTCGATGGTGACTACCGGTCTTCTCTGATGCGCGACGCCACGAGCGGCGCCTGGGTGGATTCGCTCGTGCGGGGCCACGGAGCCGCAGTGCTGTCCGCGCTCTACCGCACGCCGCTCGCCGTCGAGGACCTGGATGCCTTCGCCGAAACCGTGGCCCCCTCGTGGGAGGCGCTCGAAGATGACTGGCGCACTTGGCTGCCCCCGGCAAACGGCTGCGAAGAAGCTAGTCGTGTGGCGACACGTCGAGGCGCCCATCAAGACCATCGCGGCGTCAGCGTCACCCACGAGTTCCCGACGAGTTGGGGATATGGCACCGACACCGCGCAAGACCAGCTCACGAAGATCCGGAGTCTGGGCGGAAACACAGTCGCCCTGATCCCCTATGCCTCCACCAGTGCGCCGCGCACGACGACGATTCGTTTCCGGCTCTCGGAAACCCACGAGCGGCTGGTTCGCAGCGTGCAGCAGGCGCGCGCAGCGGAGCTTCAGGTCATGCTCAAGCCGCAACTGTGGGGCCGCACGTTTACCGGCGACATCCGCTTCGAGCGGCGGGAGGACTTCGACGAATGGTTCGCGCAATACCGCCGCTGGATTCTACACTACGCCCGCATGGCCGAGCTCTACGAGGTCGAGTTGTTCTCGATTGGCAACGAGTTGAACGGCGTGAGTGTCCACGAGGATGCCTGGCGGGAGCTGATCCGCGCGGTGCGGCGGGTCTACCGCGGCCCGATCACTTTCGCGGCCAACTGGAACGAGGAGTTCGAGCGTATCCCATTCTGGGACGAGTTGGACTACGCCGGCGTGAACTTCTACTTCCCGCTGGCTGACAACGGCGAACGGCCCGAGCCCCACTCGCCCAGGCTGCAAGAGCTGGTCGGCCGCATGGCCGCCGTCGCGGAACGGTTCGGCAAGCCG
>JAKZVK010000699.1:0-3080 GCA_047516085.1 Bryobacterales bacterium | reverse complement strand
GATAGCTGAAATGCCCTCTGCTCTTTGTCACCCATTGGGTGTCGCCCTCCCGCTCTCTTGCGCTGCGCTCAAACCCGCATCTGTAAGGGCGCTGAGAGTGCCCAGTCGGTTAGCAGGCGACGGTCAAATCGGAAATCCGGGCTGAAGGACATCCATGATAGGTACCCGTCAAGGCCGTCCCCTTTGGCCCATCAGCGTTCATTCACTGCCGTAATTGTCGTCCATGACCGCGCGCCGGCTGTTTATAATGGCGCTGGAGGCGAAACCCTAGCCATGACACAATTCTCCCGCCGTACCTTCCTTTCCTCGCTCGCGGCCGTCCCCGCCTGGCTCGCCGGATATCACCAACTCAGCGCCAGCCACTACGGCAAGGTCAAGATCACCGACATCAAGACGATGATGTTGCAAGGCCCGCGCTCGTACACGCTTGTCCGGATCGACACTGACGCGGGCATCTCCGGAATGGCCGAAGCGTATGGCTCCCCCGGGCTCGGCGTCAGAGAAGCGATCCACGGCGTGAAAGAAAGCCTCATCGGAAAAGACCCGCTCGAGATCGACCGGCTCTACACCGGCTACCGCTACACCGACGGCAGCGCTCACCACCAGCAGCGGGCGATGAGCGGCATCGAGATGGCTCTGTGGGACCTCGCCGGCAAGATCCTCGACGTTCCGACGCACACCCTGCTCGGCGGCAAGTTCCGCGACAAGGTGCGCCTCTATGACCACAACACGCCGCGCAATTACTTTGACAAGGCCTACCTGCGGGACTGGGCGCAGCAGGTGAAAGAAGCGCCAAACGGCATCACGATGCACAAGTTCGGCCCGATCCGGAACCGCCCGTCTGACGACTTCGGTCGCGACCCGTCAAACCGAATGCTGTCGAGCGCCGAAGTGCGCCGCATCCGGCAAGGGTATGAGAACTGCCGGGAAGCGCTCGGCTTCGAGCACGATATCCTAATCGGCTGCCATTGGGAATTCGATCTGCGCAGCTCGATCGACTTCGCCGAAGCGCTGCGGGACGTGAAGCCGAAGTTTCTCGAAGACCCGCTGCCGGTCGCCTACTCGGAAAGCTGGAAGCGACTCGCGAACATGTCGCCAGTTCCCATCTGCACCGGTGAGAATTGGTTTCGCCGGGCCGAGGCGCTGCCGTTCATCGTCAACGCCGCGCTCGACATCATCCACCCCGACCTGCGCAACTCAGGCGGCTTCTTAGAGAACAAGCGCATGGCCGATCTCGCCGACCTCTACTTCATCCCGGTGGCGAACCACAATACGGGCAGCATCGTAAACGGCATGGCCACCACCCACTGGGCTTCCACGATCCGTGACTACTTCGCCTGCGAAACCGTCTTCTTCCGCCGCGACTGGATGGACGATGTCATCGTCCATGACGAACCCCTATGCGTCGACGGTTTTGTGACAGTGCCGGATAAGCCAGGATTGGGCATCGAGTTGAACCCGGATGTCGTGAAGGCTCACTTGGCGGAGGGGGAGAGCTGGTGGGGGTAGCCTATCCCCGCCCTACGATACGCGGCTCTTCCCCGTAGGTTCGCCAACCAGTAGTGGGTCGGTTCCGCCTGTTTCGCAGGCCACTCGATCAACAGCCACTGCTCGAGGTGCCGTTCGTGTTGTTCGTAGTCGCGAGGCGCCGGCCGCACCCGCAGGGCGGCGAAACGCGAGCGCAGCGTCTGGCGGGTCCTTTCCCTCCGGCTCAGCGCGCGGAAAGCCTTCTTCGCCAACAGCTCGCCGGCCAGATCCTTCACCGTGACCGGCGGCGGCTTGCCGTGTCTCAACAGCTTCGGCGGCCGGCCGCAACCGGAGTACTTGTTCGCTGGCAGAGGCCCTTGCCCAGGTCGCCACACGGTCGTCGAGCTCTCGACGCCCGCGGCTCCTAAGGAACAGCTTTGTAAGTCCTTTGTTTTCAGCAAAGCTACTCTTAGTGAGATCCGGGTTGGCGTATGGCCCGGCAAGCGCCCGAAAGCTGTTCCTTTCTGGGCCGTGCCCCGGTCGCAAGACCGGGTCAGTAGCTCTGAGTGGCAGGTCGAGTGTGCGTCGGGCCCGAGAGGCTTGTAGATCAGTCGGTAATCGCGCTCGACGGGGGCCGCTTCAGTACTGGGCGATCGTCGTCGTCGCCCTCATCGCGTTCCGGATCGTCTTCGGACGGATCGATCGTGCCGCTCGGCGCGCGGCGCTTGAGCGTCGGCCGATTGGGGTCTTTCGACTCGCGCCGCGTGCGGTTGCCGAGCGCAAGAACCTTGTCGCGGACCTCGACGAACTCGCTGCTCGTCATGGCGTATTCGGGCTTCTCGGCCAGTAGTTCGTCAATCGTCTTCTGGACGCGCTTGATGCGGTCTTTCGTCAGCGGGTGCGAGCGGAAGGCGCCGGCGATGCCTCCCTTCTCTTTCTTCTTCTTCTGCGCTTGGATGCGTTCGAAGAACTGCACCATGCCCAGAGGATCGTACCCGGCTTTGTAGAGGTACTGCACGCCGAGGAAGTCGGCCTCGCGCTCGAAGTTGCGGGAGAACTTGAGGAACGTCACCGGCACTGCCAGGCCCGCGGCTTGCCGGATGCCGTAGCCGGCCCAGCCACCCAGAAAGATGAGCGGGATGCTAGCCAGGTTCGCCACCTGCCCGCGCGTGGCCTGCCGCGTGCCGTGACGGGCAGTGACGTGCGCGATCTCGTGGGCCATGACGCCGGCCAGTTCCGCCTCGTCTTGCGCCAGGCGGATGATGCCGGTGTGGATAAACAGGTAGCCGCCCGGGAGCGCGAAGGCGTTGACCTCATCGTTATCGATGACCTTGATGTGAAACGGTACTTTGGCGTCGGAGCTGCGAACCAGATTCTGCCCGATGCGATTGACGTACTCGGAGATGACCGGGTCGGTCACGATCTTGCTATGGCGCTCGACCTCTTGGGCCAACTGCTTGCCAAGCTTGATCTCTTTCTCGAGCGAGTAGAAGTTGATGCCCTTACCGACGTTGCGGTCGCCAATGGCCTCGACGTCTTCTTTGTCGTTCTTGGGCTTGCGCTTCTTTGTGTCGTCGGCCTCGGCGCCTACCGTCTGCGGAAAGACGAGAACG
>JAKZVK010000698.1:0-3908 GCA_047516085.1 Bryobacterales bacterium | reverse complement strand
CGACGGATCAAGAGCTGGTCACTGACGAAGTTGCAGCATCGGCTGATGAAGACGGGCGGCCGGCTGGTCAAGCATGCCCGCTACTACTGGTTGCTGTTGGCCCAGGGACATCTGAACCGGCGGCTGTTCGGTGACATGCTGCATAGGATCTGGGCGCTGCCTGTGCCGGGTGGGTAGCGTTGCGGGCGAGGATCAACAGTTTTTGGCTTCAAAAAGGTTTCGCAGGGAGCAGTGTCGGCCGGAGCGCCGTTCAGTCCGCTCAATCAACGTCTGTGAGCGGACGGACGAGCCCTGGCGCCTACCCGGCGGAGGTGATGTGCAGGGTTCAGCGCGAAAAGACGTGGTATTCGGCGCAGCGGGGGTGTATCCTGTGACCGTGCCAGGGCCAAAATGGAAATCCTGGTTGTCTTCTCGGTTTCCATGGAGTCATTGGATCGGCAGAGTTACTTCGTTGCTCATGCGGTTCCCACTTTGCAGGACGACGGCCGCTGGTCCGCTTCCGGGGACGTTCTCGGGTATTTCGATGTTCACTTGATTTAACCCTTCGAAGCCAGGGGCTTTGCCGGAGAATTGCACGCGCGCCTCGATGCCGGCTACGTACACCGTCGGCTTGATCGTGGTTACTTGGAAGCCCTTGGATTCTTCGGTGGCTCCCAAGCCCGTTGCAAATAGGGACACGAGGAGTCCCGGCGCGGTGGGGTTTTCCGCGTCGAGAAGCTCGCCGGTCACTGCATCGATCGCGGCCGCGGGACCGAAGCCCCTATTGTTGCGGGAGAAGATCGTCGGGACGGCGTCGTCGAGCAAGATCCGGATTGTGTGCTCGCCCATTTCGTTTCGGACGGTGAGATCGATCAAGCCGTCAAGGCCCGCGGGAAGCACCGCGTTGATCTGGCGTCCGGAAGCGAACAGCAACGGGATCGGTTGACCGTCGGCAAGAACCATCGCCCCAGCCAATTCCGTGGGGATTGGGAGTTCCTCGACCTCGTCGACCCCGGAGGCGAGCGCGGCGCCGAAAATCGAAATCAGGGAATCGGCGGCGAGACTCAGCGTAGCTCGGGGGCCGGCGGCGGTAGCCACTCCCGCAATCCAAGGACCGGGTTTGACGACAAACGTGCTGTAGCCCCAAGGCAGGATCGAGGCTTCGAGAGCACTTTCTCCATCGTCAGTCGTGACTCGAAGAAGATAGTCGGCGGCCGGTAGTTTCTCGTGGACAAACACTCCGTCGGCGCTTAGGCGAAAGGGCAGGTCGGCGGAACCACCGTCGGGGTCGGAGGCGACTACGCTTTGAACATTACCGGCCCACTGATCCATTGCATCCTTGATGACGACATAGACTCCCGCGTTTTGTGACAGCAGAGGGTTGTCGGGCGGAGTCTCTCCAATTTGCCTCCAAGACGGTTCCTCGCCCGCGGAAGCGTCCGCACGCGGCGAGGCGAGAAAGGAGCGAATGATTTGGGCTGTTGGGTGGTCCTCTGAATCGACCGCCATGATGACTTCCCGCTCCGAGCAGAAAAACGCCGCCGGGGCGTTGTGACAAACCGGCAAGATGCGCGTTCTTTCCGGCGGGATGCCGAAGAAGGCCGGCACGGAGATCGACGCTCCCAAGGCCGGGGCCACGCCGTCGCCGCTTGCATCCCGCGCGCCGGTGCCGAGGATGGCCAGAGCGTCAGTCTCGCGTAGATCGTCGAGTCCCTGATGCCAGGTGGCGAGATCCCAGAGAAAGCGACTGCCTACGCGCAATTGCGGGACTTGCTCGCCGCCGCCGGGCGCCGAACCGGCCAAGGGCGCGCCGAAGTTCTCGGCGGCGACAAGAATCGTCTTTCTGACCAGGGGATCGGCGGGCGGCGCAAAGACGCCCGGGTCGGTTTGCTTGCCGGCCAAGTAAGAACGGACCACCAAAGCGCCCATGCTGAAACCGATCAGGTCGACCGGGTCGGATCCGCTGTCGTCACCCTGTAGCAAGGCGATGACCTTGCTCAACTCTTGCCCCAAGACTTCGATGGCGGGAGCGCCAAAACGGCAATTGTCGAAAAATACGACCGGGCGACCATCGGCAACGAGAAACTCTTCCAACCGCCCAAAGGTTTCGGTGGTGTCTTCCGAGAGCGGACACTCCCCTGTCGTCAAGGCCGTCACAGAGAACCCATTCACGAGCACGACAGACGGCAGGGCGTCTTGGGCCGGCGGCACGGGAGCGGCGACAGTCAGAATAACAGTTCCCGTGACTTCCGCCCCGCCGGCGGCAAGCGCGGAGATGCGAACCTCGTAGCGGCCCGCGGGCATGGTCGGCGGAACGGCGAGGAAAAGCCCCGCGCCGTCCTTGGAGAGCCCGGCCGAGACGTGGTAGCGTGCCGGCGGGTCACTTACGGTTCGAATCCGCGAAAGGCCGGAGAGCCAACCCAACGCCTCATTGGACAACGGTAAGCGGACGGACGCGCCCGCCAAGACCGAAACTTCGTCTCCGGTCAAGGGTAGATCAAGGGGCGCGGCGGCGAGGGAGCCGCCAATTCCCGACAGTAAGACGACGAAGGAAAAGACGGCCAGCCGTTTGGCCGACCCGCACCCCCGAGCCGACAGCAACGGCGTCCTGGACATCCCTACAGCTTATAGATATTGGTTGCGGTCTGTCCGAAGATTTGAGCCTGTTCGGCGTCGGAGAGGCGAGACAGGAAGTCGGATACAATACCGACCCAACGTTGATACGAGCACGCGAGCAAGCAGACCGGCCAATCGGATCCGAACATGAGTCGTTTCGGGCCGAAGCTTTCCAAAACGGTCTCCAGGTAGGGCTGTAGCTGTCGCTCGGTCCAATGGAACAGATCGGCTTCGGTTACCATGCCGGAGATTTTGCAGCTCACGTTAGGGCGTTCGGCGATGCGGGCGACAGCCTCGCGCCAGGCGACGAACGAGCCGTCTCGAATGCGCGGCTTGCCGATGTGGTCGAGTACGAAGACCTGCTTGGGGTGGCGGTCGACGAACTGAATGGTTTGCGGCAGGTGTCGTTCGTAGATCAGGACGTCGTACGCCAAATCGAGCTTGTGAAGCAGCCCCACCCCTCGATTGAACTCGGTGCCCAAGATGAAGTCGTCATCGAGTTCGTCCTGGACCACATGACGGACGGCTTTAAGGGTCGGGTTGGCGGCGAGGCGGATAAGGTCGTCGCGGTCGGGATCGGCGATCGGGACCCACCCGACGACGCCGCGAATGAAACTGTGTTCGGCGGCGTAGGCGAGCAGGACTTCGGTTTCTTCGACGGTTTCCCGCGCCTGCACCGAGACGACGCCGTCGATGCCCGCGGCGTCGAGCTCGAGTTTTAGGTCAGGCGGAAGAAAGTCACGTCGCAAAGCGGCTTTCTCGGCGTCGATCCAACCGTATTCGTTTGAATTGAAATTCCAGAAATGGTGGTGAGAGTCGATCTTCATGGCAACAAAGATTTCGGGTTCAAGTGTCCCTGCGGGAAGGCTCATAGAAAGGCCCACAGGAGCGATGACGCACCGTTCTGTGTTAGCGCCGAGAGTGCCCTGTTGGACAGGTTAAATCCTTAGTCTTCAGTACGAAGCTGCTTCCGGTCCAGACCAGGTCTCCCCGACTCGCTGATGCTGTCTAAATTGCGGAGCTACTCAGGCGGCCCCCCCCGGTTTGGCTCGAATTGCCCCGAGAACTGCTGTTTACGGGGCCTTTTGCACTTGCAATGGGGCTACATGGCCTTCCCCACGTACGCGTTTACTGCCCAAATAACGGCGACGAAATTCTAATTGGAACAAGAGTGAGTTCCACCAAGTCCCCCGGCGTCCTCACCTCCCAGCTTGCAGTTTCAACGGCCATTGGCTCTCGCCTCGATATCGTCGCATCGACTCACGAGATCTTCGAACCGCTCTTCATCATCGAGCAGCATACCGTCACTCAGC
>JAKZVK010000697.1:0-3114 GCA_047516085.1 Bryobacterales bacterium | reverse complement strand
CGAGGAAGCTGCCGACCGAGCTCTACAAGTCCCTGACCTGGGACCGGGGCAAGGAACTCGCGGACCATCGCCGGTTCAGCCTGGCGACCGACATCGATGTCTACTTCTGTGATCCGCAAAGCCCGTGGCAACGGGGTTCCTATGAGAACACTAATGGCCTGCTCAGACAGTACTTCCCCAAAGGCACCGACGTGTCGGTATACTCGCAGGCTCATCTGAACAAAGTGCGCGTCAGCTCAACGAACGGCCACGCAAAACCTTGGGGTTTGAAACACCGGCAGAGAGATTCAACGCTTGTGTTGCATCGACCGGTTGAGGCGGCATTTGATGACGGACAGTCCGGATGAATCTCGAAGGACTGGCGGAAAAACGCCTCCACCCGTTCGCGCCAGGACGGAGCATCCCTTCCGGCGCCGAGGATTTCCTCGATGCGGCTGTCCAGGCGACCGTCGTTCGAGGCATCGACGAGCCGCGATGCGTCTAGGCCGACCGCGTTCACGGATCGCACGCGGTGGTCCGGGCAGTAGACGAGGTAATCCAGGACCAGTCTTTCCTTGCCGCGATGGACCCGGGAGAACTTTTCCTTGATTCCGTCGACGGACCTGCGGACCTGGAAGAACGGATCGGTCTATCCGGTCTGGTATCGTTTCCTGAGACCCTCGGCGCTTTCTTCCAGGTGGCCGTTCTTCTGCTCGACGACCAGACCTTCCCCTGAACGATTGAGCAGGACGAAATCGGCTTCGCCGAAGGCTGTGCGCCCCTTGTACTCACGCGTCCAGTGAACCGAATGGAATACCGTGTAGTCGGCCGGCAGATCGCGCTTCAGGCGAGCGAGCGTCGCCAATTCCGGCTCATGGCACCCGGCCGGCGCCAGGTTCCCGATGTCCGAGGGAACGATATAGGCCATACCTCTCTCCGGTTTCCGCCGATTGACCCCAGAATTCGAACACCCAAAATAGCAAGCTCGACCTTTGGCCCGGCCCCAGTCCGGGGTCGGCCTACCCGGTCTGGAAGCAAGAAACGCCAGGAGACCGAGCAGCCTCCCGAAACGTCCGACGCCCGATCTCTGCACTCGTCCTCTCGAGCGCCGGTCCCTCTATACGATATCGCCAAGATCGATGCCGGACTTTGCAGGGCGTGCCGGATATCGATCGAACCGAGCAACGAATTCCCGATATCCAGCCACTGACTCTTCTTCAACTCTCCATTGTGCCAACCAGGCCGCCGAGCGCCTTGCGCAGTTCGACCATGGCCAGCGTATCGTGCGCGCAATAGGCGCGCAGATCGTCGAATATGCGCCGCCGTTCTTCCGAATCGGCACTCGCAAGGGCCGAGGCGTAGCGCACCGCTGCCGTCAGCCCGTCGGCGATCGCGAGATCGTCGTAGCCCATGCCCGGCCTCAGCGCCGGCAGCACTTTCTTGATCGAGAACGAGCCCCGGAACGCCGGATGGTAATAGCCGTCGCGCACGACCGGATGCAGGTCGACCAGCCGCGCCTCGATGGCGCGGAGCTGCCCGGCCCGGTCCGGCAGCGCTTCGGCAAGCTCGCGGATCATCCGCCGTTCGTAGCCCGAATAGGTGCAGACGGACCCCTCGCTGCCCAGCGCCTCAATCAGGCGATCCGCAAGCCTCGGTCGCGGATCGTCGTCGCCCTCGTGCAGATAGTCCATGTGCAGGGGCGGCTTGCCGTTGCGCTCGGTATGGACCGAGAACAGGAACGGCACCGCGTCGAACGGGCCGGTGCCGGCGAAGCGCGGGATGGCAGGCATGAAGCTCTCGAAATCGAGGTCACGCACCGGCGACTTCATCCCGGCAAGGGCGCCAGCAACGTCGCCGTGAATCGCCGGGCGGTCCTCGCGTATCGCCCGGCGGACGATGTCCTGAAGCCGGGTTAACGGAAAGTCGTCCGGGATGTCGCGAATCTCCTCTATCCCTGCGGCTTCCGGCTGCGCGCGCCGTCCCGCCGCGAGACGGGGCAACCCGTCGATGCCGTAGTCCGGCAAAACCGCATCCCGGGTGCAGTGCGCGTGGTACGGGCATTCGTAGGGTTCGAAGCAATGGCTGCCCGGCGCGATGTCCGGTGCGGCCGGTGCGGCCAGCATCGCCTGCATGTCCGATACCTGCGCTGCCATGGCATCGAGAAGAGCGCTCGCCTCGTCGAAGACCGGGTGGAGCCGGAACAACGCGTCGAGGTCGAGTGTCATACCGTCGTAGATATAGTCCCGGTCCAGGGTCAGCACGCCGGCGTCGCGCACGTCCAGTCCGGCGCCGCGCAGCACCCAGAGCTGGATGGCCGCATCGAGCACGAAGACGTCCTTCAACTTGGTGGCCGACTTCACCTCGACCAGGCGCCAACCGCCTCCGGGGAGCCGTTCGATAACGTCGGCGCGGACCAATACCCCTTCGTGCTCGAAGGCGGCCTCGAGGAGCGCCGGCGCGGAGCCCGCCTCGATGATGCTGCGCGTCTCCGCGAGCGCCTCCCGGATATGCCGGTGATCGTGGGTGACGGCGTGGCCGTCGCGATAGAGCCGGCATGCCGTCTCGCCGACCTCGTGCCCGGTATCGAATACCGCCTGCAGGACATTGTCGGGCCTGGACCCGAGATTGGGCCGATGGGTCTCGTACCAGAGCCGCAGATGGCACTGCGATCCTGACATGTAACGCGACTTGGAAAGCCTGGGCCTGTTCATCGGTCCGTCAGGTCCTTCGCCTCATTTGCACGGCCTAAACCAGACGCCGCCGAATCCCGGCATACACCACCCTTCGTCTTGGATATCCCAATCATGGCGTGACCCCTGCCCCTGCCGCCGTCGTGATTTTCACAGGGTAGCGCGACGATCGCGTTCATGTCCCCGACCATCGTGCAGCAGGAATCGATGCTCTTGAAACTGAGGGCAACCGGCCCGCCCCAGCGGCGGCGAACATCCCAGACGCTGGTCGGTTTCTTATTTCGGAAGCCGCTAACAGGATTAACCGACATTCCCCATATACCATCCAAATTCGTGGAAATCGTACCACTTTCCCACCGCCAAGGAACTGTATCCCCTATGCAGCCATCCGATGGCATGATTTTGGTAATCGGCCCGCGCTTGGAAGGCCACTCGGTCATTTTTC
>JAKZVK010000696.1:0-4018 GCA_047516085.1 Bryobacterales bacterium | reverse complement strand
GTCCTTGACGCCGCCCTGCGGGAGGCGGTGAGAAAGGCCGGAGCAAAGTCCGTCATTGAAGACATCGAGGTGGCCGCGTAGCCTCTCGATCAGACGATGCCTATCTCGCACTTTTCAACATTGGGCGGGACATCGCCGGCGTAGATAGATTTCACTTGTTAAGATACTGAACGCGAAAAGTATCGAGCGTCGCGTTCATCTCATTCTCATTCTCATCCTTTTCGCGCTCGGACCATTCCTCGGCCGAGAAGGAGGCGCGTCGCTCCTTCTGAAATTTTCCGGACTCATCCAGCAACAGGCTCGCTTGCCGTGTCAGCGCCGCAACACGAAGCAGTGCTTTGAAAATTAGCCCCTTGTTCACCATCATCTGTTTCGTTGCTGCTTCAAGTGTGATCTTCTTGTCCTGTACATGGGCGATCAGCTTGTCCTCAGTCGGATAGAAGGCTTTGACGGAATCGTGCAGAATCAGCAAGCCGGCACGCAATGCCAACAACGCGTCGGTTGCGCCAATGGGTACGTCGGTGATGCGGCTTAGGTTCGCTTCGAGTACACCAGCTTGAATATGCACGATCAACCTATTCTCGGTCGCGCCAAACCGAGGGTCTTTGAGTTCCTTCTGCCACCATTGGGCTTCACGAAAGACAGTATCCTGTAAGCCACCCAAGTCGCTCCACAACCCATTGCGAAATGCCCGTTTGGAGGCTTCAGTTTCCCGGACCTTATGCAAATGGGTTAGAAACCAGATAAACGTCGCTCCCGATACTCCAAGCAAAGATCCTATTACTGTCCCGATCAGCGTAGAAGTCTGGCTATTCATCAGATGGGCGCCATAGAGAATGAACAGCCCAGCAGCTACGAAGGGGCAGAGCAGAATTATTACGGCGAGGGCAAGAAGCAGCTTCGAAGACATCGGTGCCCCTCAAGGCTCGAATTTGAAATGTACAGGACAGTCGCCACCCGCTACGACAAGCTCGCGAGAAACTTCCTCGCCGCCATCGCGCTCGCTTCCATTCGCCTTCGCCTCAGGCATTATGAGTCCACGACCTAGTCACCTGGAACTGAATTTCGGTTCATATCTCGGCTAATCTCTGATAGATCCGGTTTATTGATTTATCGGGAGCACAGAGCATGGGTCATTCACGTGGACGCCCTATTCCACCTTTGTCTTTAAGCGCGGAAGAGCGCGCTTATCTGGAGCGGCAGGTGCGCCGCCATCGTACGCCGCGTTCGTTTTCGGAGCGCTGCCGCATCATCCTTCGTTGTTCGGACGGCCTTACGAACAAGGAGGTTGGGGTGGAACTTGGTTTTCATGAGCACACGGTGGGCAAGTGGCGCCGACGGTTTTGGGCGGATCGTGTTGATGGCCTTTTGGATGAGCCTCGCCCCGGCCGCCCGCGCTCCATCTCGGATGACCAGGTGGCGGCGGTGATTGAGCGGACCTTGCATGACAAGCCGCGAGACGCCACGCATTGGTCGATCCGCTCCATGGCCAAGGAGACGAGCTTTTCTCATACGACCATTCGCCGCATATGGACGGCATTCGGCCTCCAGCCGCATCGTGACCAGCGCTTCAAGCTTTCGAGCGATCCGCTGTTTGTCGATAAGGTTCGCGACATCGTCGGCTTGTATCTTTCGCCGCCCAATCGGGCTCTGGTTTTGAGTGTCGACGAGAAAAGCCAAATTCAGGCGCTCGATCGCTCGCAACCCGTATTGCCGATGATGGCGGGGGTGCCGGAACGGCAGACCCACGATTATATTCGTCACGGGACGACCTCGCTCTCCGCCGCCCTCGATGTGGCCAGCGGGTTCGTTATCGGCAAATGTTACAAGCGCCACCGGGCCAAGGAATTCCTGGCCTTCCTGAAGGAGATCGACGCCCGCATGCCGGAAGATATCGATATCCACATCATCATGGACAACTACGCCACTCATAAAACCAAGCAGGTCAGGGCGTGGCTGGCGCGGCGAGGGCATTATCATGTCCACTTCACACCGACTTCGGCATCATGGATCAATCAGGTTGAGCGTTGGTTCGCCGAACTCACCCGCAAGCAATTGCAACGCGGCGTTCATACTTCCGTCAAAGACCTGGAAGCCGATATCATGAAATTCGTCGAAAGCCACAACGAAAATCCGAAACCGTTCAAGTGGACAAAATCCGCCGACGAAATCCTCACATCGGTGAAGCGGTTCTGTCACCGCGTCGATCAACAATTATGTGGCGAACTTTAGATTCAGGTGACTAGGACCTGTTGACATTAGGTTTTCCTTTTCGTTTGAATTGGCACCGACAGATAGATCGAAAGAATAGATCGAAAGATACGTCATGGACCAATTCCGCACCCTGTTACAGCGGCTTGCTGCGGGCGGCTGGGCACCGCTTCTCGACTTGCTGGCAATCGATCCGGAGTCCCCGAGCCTGCGCGAGGATCTCCTGCGGCCCGTGCCGCCGGCGCCAGACGAACTGGCGCTGGTCCCCGGTTTCGGCGATCTCGCTCCCTCGGCGCGCCGGGCGATCGAACCGGGCAGTCCCGCGCGCAGCGTGCTCTTCCACGCCCTAGCCTCACCGGGTGTGGTCACGAACCCCGACGGCACCGATCTTGCCGCGTTCCCGACACCCGCCGAGCTGGATCTAGCCGAGAACACGGTCTTCGGGATCGTGTCGCCGTCCCTTGCCGCGCTGGCCGCGCGCTCTGGCGGCGCGAACCTGGCCGTCACCGTCTTCGCGCGCGAGTATCGGCAGGCGGCGAAGACGGTACACGGCATGCATGCCGACATGATCTTCTCGCGCACCGGCGTGGCCCGCGTCGGCACGAAGGAGGCGCTCTGGAACGGGCGCCGCCGGGCCTATGTCCCGCGCGACGACGCCGACGATCCGTTCGCCTTCCGGGCGCTGCCGTGTCGCTACGGCGTCTATCTCTCGGTGCAGGCGCGCGGGGCCGAACGCGTCGCCCCCGCTCGGGCCGCCGCCAACGGTAACGGTCATGCCGAACAGGCCGCACCGGAAACCGGTCCCTCCGGCGCCGATGATGGCAACGATACCGGTGATGACGGCCAGATTGCCGGAACCGTCGATACGTCGATCCCGGAGGACACCGCCGGGGCAGCCGACGGGATGACCCCGGCGCACATCAATGGCCGCAACGCCGCCCCGGACCCGCTGGAAATCCCGGAGTTCCTGCGCCGGGCCCACTGACCGCTCTCCGGAGCCTTCCGAACGCCCCGCCCGGCATATCGCCCCCGCCTCACGGGCCGGGGCAGGCCGGGCGGGGCGGTTCCGTTTCCACACCTCTCACGGAGGTCCACGCATGACCCAGATTGCCAGTACGCCCCCCAGGACGATCCGCGCCCGCATCCATGACAGCGCCATCCGGCGGGTCACGAGGATTTACGCCAGCACGCTTTCGGATGTCATGACCGAGGCGTTGCAGAACAGCCGTCGTGCCGACGCCACGTGGGTGCGGATCGCCGTCGGCACGCTCGCCGATCAATCCTCCGGCGAGCCCCGTTTCACCGTCACCATCGCCGACGACGGCGTCGGCATCGCCGATCCCGCTGTCCTGCTCAGCTTCGGCGAGAACGGCTGGAGCGAGGACTTGGTCCGGCGCGAGGACGCCGCCGGCTTCGGTTTCGCCAGCCTGTCGCGCCGTGGTTGTACGGTATCGTCGCGGCCACGGTCGCCCGACGGCCAAACCCAACCCGGTTGGCGGGTCGATCTCGCACCGGAGCATTTTCTGGGCGAGTCGGAAGCCGAAGTCCGCCCCGATGACAGCCTGCCCCGGACTGGATCCGGGGGCGCACCGTTTCCGCACGGCACGTCGATCTCGTTCCAGGCCACGGAAACCGCCGCCGCCATCCGCCACGCCGCCGAGGCCGCGGCACGCCACTATCCGTTGCCAGTCATCTTCGAGGGCATCCCGGGCACCGAGCCCGACGGCGAGACGAACGTCGTCAACGAGCAACTCGAACGCCGTGCCTTCCTCGACGGCGCGGTCCATGCCGAGCCCTGGCGCGGCCT
>JAKZVK010000695.1:0-3075 GCA_047516085.1 Bryobacterales bacterium | reverse complement strand
GACGCCGCGTACTGGTTCTCGACCGACTGCGGATGCTGGGTCACCAGCAGCTACTACGCCGACAAGCTACCGGGATGGCTGAAGACGTTCAACCGCACCCGCGACGCCGACCGATTCGCAAGCAAACCCTGGGAGCGCCTGTTGCCCGACTCCGACCTGTACCGGCGCCACGCCCGCGAAGACGACTTCCCGGCGGAGAACTTCGGCCAAGCCAACACCTTCCCCCACGCCTGGACCGCCCGGCCGCCCGACAAGGCCTTCTACACGCAGCTCATGGACTCCGGGTTTTGCGACGAGGTCGTTCTCGAAGGCGTCCTCGCGGCGATCGACGGACACCAGTTGGGTGCCGACTCGACGCCCGACCTGCTCACCGTCAGCTTCGCCGGGCTCGACCGCGTCGGGCACCCCTACGGGCCGCTGAGTCAAGAAGCCCTGGACGCCGCTCTGCGCCTTGACCAGGTGCTGGGCAGGCTGTTTCGCGAGATCGACGGCAAGGTCGGCTTGGCCCAAACCGTCATCGGGCTCACCGCGGACCACGGGGCCCTATCGCTTGTTGAGTATTTGCAGGCGCAAGGGACGCCGGCCAAGCGCTTCCCGAAGCCGGCTCTCCCCGACGCCGTCACGCGCGCCGTCCGAAAGCGGTTTCCGAAAGTGCGCAACGTCGTCGCCTACTTCGATCCGCCGCACATCTTCTTCGACCTGGAAGAGTTCGAAAAGCACGGCGTCCCAGGGGCCGAGGCCGAGGCGCTCGGCCGTGAAGCCTTGCTCGCCACCGGCTTCGTCGAAAAGGTCTACACCCACGCCGACCTGCGCGACGGCCCCCAAGGCAGCGACCCTTTCTGGCAACTCTATCGCAACTCGTTCCACGAGCCACGCAGCCAGCACCTGATCGTGCGCCTCAAGAAGCACCACTACGTCAACCGTTCGCAAGGCAGCACCGGCCACGGCTCGCCGTACGACTACGATCGCCACGTCCCGCTGCTCTTGCTGGGGCCGGGCATCAAGGCCGGACGATACGATCGGCTGGCGGGACCCGAAGACCTCGCGCCAACGCTGGGAACGCTCATCGGCCTCAAGATGCCCACCGAACCCGACGGCCGCTTGTTAAAGGAAGCCTTGTTGACGGAAGCACTGCGGTAGCCGCCCGACCCGGCTTCGTGCTCCGGGCCCCGCGGCTCGGGGCGTGGCGCGGGCCTCCTGGCCTGCAGGGCCGGCATCCGTGCCGGCCTGCGCTTGCCCGGAACTGAGGTGAGGCTACGCCTGAAACGCGGCTCGTATCGATTCAAATTCTTTGGTAAACCGCTCTTCGATCTCTTCCAGGCTTTGGTCCAGCCCGACTTGCCGTAGTGCGGGTTCAGGTGACTCAGTCGGTTTCTCTGCCGACGTCAGAACATCGAGCCCGTGATAGCGAACAAACAGGTCGGCGGCGTGGACCAGGTAAGGCAGCGTGTGGAAGTCTTCGCTGCAGTCGGGGTCGAGGTCTGGCCGGGCGTGATAGCGGGCCGCCATTTGCAATGACTCGGGCAGCTCCCAGCGCTCGAGAACGGCGCCTGACAGCTCCGGATGCGTGACCCCGAGCAGCTCGCGCTCGGAGTCCTCGAGTGTGCCGTCGCCTTGTTCCCAATGAGCAATCAGTTTGGGCGCCATTTGCGGCAGCGTGTTAATGATGAGCAACTCGCCGATGTCGTGGAATAGGCCCGCCGCGAAGGCGGCGTCGGCATCCTCGGTATGAGAGTAAAGGGCCAGGAACTGAGTCATCACGGCGCAACCCAAGGCGTGTTGTGAGTAGGCGGCGTACAGCTTGGAGTTGCCGGCCTTGCTGCTTGACAACATGCGCCTCATCGAGAACCCGAGCGCCAGATTGCGCACCGTGCCAAAACCGAGCAGAGTCACGGCCTGCCGGATGGAGGATACGCGCTGCATCAGCCCGTAGTAGGCGGAGTTGACACATCGCAACACGCTGCCGCTCAAGACGCTGTCCTTCTCGATCAGAGAGGCGATCTGCGTCGAGGAGCAATACTCGTCGTTCAGCATGCGCAGTACCCGGCTTAACACGGCGGGGAGCGGCGGCAAATGGTCTACCGCCGCGAGCAACCGCTCGCGGTAGCTTCGCTCTTCGGCCTTGGGCGGCGCGGCGACGGGTGCGGCGAAAGAGTATCGATAGGGAGGCACAGTTCTACTGTCCTGCCTCTCATATCGACCGCCCAGCCTGGATTTCTCACTCTGTGGTGAGGCGAGGGTTCTACCTCCGGCAATGTAGGGGCACGGCATGCTGTGCCCGCGTCCCGCAACGAGGGCCACTCCCGCGCCGGTGGCTCATTCCCCGCCCCCGTCCGACAAACCCCCTGGAGCCGCAACAGAGCCGCGGACGGAAGTCCGCGGTCACCGCGAAGCAGCGCAGAATACTAGCCTCCCTCGCTTCGCTCGATCAGTACGGCTGTGGCATTATCGGGAGCGCCGTTGGCCAGCGCCGCGTCGATCAGCGCCTGGCAGCGAGCCTTGAGCGGATCGTCGCGCGAGACGATCTCCCCTAGCTCCTCGTCGCTCGCGACGCCATGAAGACCGTCCGAGCAGAGTAGCAGCACATCCCCGGCCGCCACCGCGATCTCCTGAGCCTGCACTTCGAGCTTCTCGTCCGCGCCCACGGCCTTGGTGAGTACGTTGCGATAGGGGTGCGACTTGAGTTGCTGCGCCGTGAGCCCGAGGCCCTTGCCGACTTGCGCGGCCCAAGAGTCGTCGTCGGTGAGCTGAGACAGTTTTTCTTGGCTCCATTGATAGGCGCGGCTGTCGCCCACGTTCACCAGATGGATCTCCGGCAACCGAACCAGCACCGCGACCAAGGTCGTGCCCATGCCTTGATAGGCCGCGTTGTGGTCAGCCTCCCACCGCACGTTGCGGTTCGCCAGCTCCACCGCGCGCACCAGAGTGGAAGCCGCGGCTTCCCGGCCGTCTCGGCCGACCTCGGCCACAAGCGTCTCGATGGCAATGCGCGAGGCGGTTTCGCCGGCCAGCGCGCCCCCCATGCCGTCAGCAACGGCGTAGAGCCCGAGCTCGTCATCGACAACGAGACTGTCT
>JAKZVK010000694.1:0-3871 GCA_047516085.1 Bryobacterales bacterium | reverse complement strand
AGGGAGACAGATCGATAATTCTATCAAGGTCGTCCAGTGGCTCTGTCCACCAACGCCTCTGGGTAGCCGGCTAAAGTAGCCCTCTACCCGCCTCTGAGATAGCGTGCGGTGCCGGGCGAATCCAGCGGTTGACCTAGCTGCACCAGAAGAACGTGTAACGCCCTAACCGGAGAACTGGCAGGCTGCTGCATCCCGCCTGGAAGGTGGGCAGATCCACAGCGACGCTACTTCACACTTCCGACATTGGGGATTCTCGAAAGCGTCCTCGGAAGGAGTCCAGGCTGGCCCCCCGACGCCGGTGCGATCCCACGTTCCGAGCTTGCCCGCCAACTCGAGGAGATGTTCATTCGATTCGGATTCACTAACGTCTTCGACCTCGGATCCCCAGGAGAGAACACGCGCCGAATCCGCGACCGAATCAACGCCGGCGAGGCGCCGGGGCTCACCGGCTCTTCTAGCCGAACATCTCCTCGGGTGTTGATTCCGTTTCCTGTTCCGACGGCGTGGCGTTAGGCAGTCCACCGGAAAGATGGACGCTCTCGGCATGAATTACCCGCCCATGAGTCCACCACAGAGGGCCATGGCGAAGAGGCCCGCAGCGGCCAGTGACGCGGCGGTCCTGACGTGATTCCAGAGAGTCCAACGTGAGAGGTAGTGGGCCCACAGCGCCTCTGTGCCCATGCTGTCGGGGCCCATGCTGTCGGGCTCGGCCGACGCAAGCCTATTGTTCAATGGCACGTTGAACGCCACCGTCACGAGAAGGCACCCAAACAGATAGAGGGCGCACGCGGCGAGCAGGTAGGCCCGGTGTGTGCCGGCCGCATTCCCGAAAGCGAGAAACGCGACCGGGACGCAGACCGCTCCCGTTCCAAAGAACGCGAGGAAGAACCAGGGGTTGAGTACGGTGACGTTGATGGCCTTCATGGCAGCAATTCCCTGGTTTTCCGGCAGCCGGCCGAGGGCTCGCATCACGAAAGTAGAGAAGGCGAAGAAGATTCCCGCAACCAGGCCGGAGCCCAACACCGCGGCGAAGGTCAAGATGTCCAGGAACTCCTTCATTGTTGGCCCTCCCAAATGCCGCTGGCGGCGGTCTCTCGAGCGTAGTCGGCAAAGTCGCGAGGCTTGCGACCGAGTGCTTTCTGCACGCCGTCTCCGAGCGAGGCGTTGCGACCGTCGAGGACAGTGGCAAACAGGTAGTCCAACAGCCACGCGATGTCCTCCGGCAGGCCTGCCTCAGCTATCCCGGCCGCGAAGGCTTCGGGCGGGATCTGGACATATTGGATCGCGCGTCCGGTGGCGCGGGCGATCTCGTCCACCGCCTCGGCGAAGGTGAGGAGTCGGGGCCCGGTGAGATCGTAGACCTGGCCGGCATGGCCGTCTTCGGTTAGCGCGGCGACTGCGACATCGGCGATGTCGTCCGCGTTGACGAACGGCTCCCCGACCTCCCCGGCTGGGAGCGCGATCTCGCCGGCCAGCACCATGTCGAGAAACGCACCTTCGGAGAAGTTCTGGCAGAACCAACTGGCGCGAGCGACGGTCCATTCGATGTCCGCACGCTCGATGATGCGCTCACACCGCTGCGCCTCCTCTTCTCCGCGACCGGACAGCAGAACCAAGCGCTGGACCCTGTGCTCCACGGCTCGCTCGACCAAGGCACGGACGGCGTCCGTCGCCCCCGGGATGGCGAGGTCGGGGGCATAGCTGATGTACGCTGCCGTAACGCCATCGAGCACGGCGTCCCAGGTGCCCTGATCGCCCCAGTCGAACGGCGGATCAGACTGCCGCGATCCCTTGCGCACTGCGTGGCCTTTCTCTGAGAGACGCTGGACGATTCGTCGACCGGTTTTTCCAGTGGCACCGATAACGAGAATGGGGGAGTGGTTCATGAGTTCGTTCTCCTTTCGTGGACCGTGGGGTCGTTGGCCAAAGAGGCCGGCATGTCGCGCTCAGCGTTTTCGGCGCGATTTACCGACCTGGTCGGCGCATCTGCTATGCGCTACCTCACCCAGTGGCGCATGCGGCTCGCCCGCACGCACCTTCGAGAGACGTCGGAGCCGCTCTCGGTTCTCGCCGGCCGCCTCGGTTACCAATCCGAGGCGGCGTTCAAGCGGGTGTTCGGCGTGCCGCCGGGAGGCGTTCGCCGTGCCGTCCAACCTACTCAAGCATGGCTCGGCCTTCATCCCGAACCGGTGATATCGCTTAAATAAGACGAGCGCGGCCTATGCCAAGACCGCTTCGATCAAGTTTCCATGCACGTCGGTCAGGCGGAAGTGGCGGCCCTGGTACTTGAAAGTGAGCTTCTTGTGGTCGACGCCCAGCACGTGCAGGATGGTGGCCTGCAAGTCGTGGATGTGAACCGGGTCTTTGACGATGTTGTAGCAGTAGTCGTCCGTCTCGCCGAAGCTGATGCCGGGCTTGATGCCGCCGCCGGCCATCCACATCGTGAAGCAGCGAGGATGGTGGTCGCGTCCGTAGTTGGCCTCGGTTAGCTCGCCCTGGCAATAGACGGTGCGACCGAACTCGCCGCCCCAGACGACCAAGGTGTCTTTGAGCAGGCCGCGCTGCTTGAGGTCGAGCACCAGCGCCGCCGAGGCTTGGTCGGTCGATTTGCACTGTAAGGCGATGTCGCGAGGCAGGTCGTTGTGCTGGTCCCAGCCGCGATGGTAGAGCTGGATGAAGCGCACGTCGCGCTCGGCCAGCCGGCGGGCCAATAAACAGTTCGCGGCGTAGGTGCCGGGCTTGCGGGAGTCGGCCCCGTAGAGGTCGAAGATGTGCTCGGGCTCGCCGGAGAGGTCCATCAGGCCCGGGACCGAGGTCTGCATGCGGTAGGCCATCTCGTACTGTGCGATGCGGGTGTCGATCTCGGGGTCGCCAAAGTCGTCGGCCTTCATGCGGTTGAGTTGCGCGAGGCTGTCGAGCATGCGCCGTCGCGTCTTCTTGGTCACGCCCGGGGGGTCGGAGAGGTAGAGTACCGGGTCGCCGCTCGAGCGGAACCGCACGCCTTGATAGCGCGACGGCAAGAAGCCGGGGCCCCACAGGCGGGAGAACAGCGGCTGGGCGTTGTTGAGCGAACTCTTCTGCGAGACAAGCACGACGTAGGCGGGCAGGTCCTGGTTCTCGCTGCCCAGGCCGTAGCTGAGCCACGCGCCCATGCTCGGGCGTCCGGGCTGCTGGCTGCCGCTTTGGATGAAGGTGATGGCCGGGTCGTGATTGATGGCGTCGGTGTGAACCGTCTTGATGAGCGCGATCTCGTCGGCGATCTTGCCGTGGTGCGGGATCAGCTCGCTCAGCCATGTGCCCGTTTCGCCACGCTGTTTGAAGTCGAAGAGCGATGAGGCGACGGGCAACGAATCCTGTCCCGAGGTCATGCCGGTGATGCGCTGGCCCCGGCGGATGGAGTCGGGCAACTCCTGCCCATGAAACTTCTTGAGCATGGGCTTGCGGTCGAACAGGTCGATCTGCGACGGCGCGCCGGATTGATGCAGGAAGATCACCCGCTTGGCCTTGGGGGCGAAATGGGGCAGATCGGCGAGGCCGCCGGTGTCTGGATTGATGGGCCGGTCGTTGGGGTCCAGCGTCGCGCCCGAGAGGTCCGAACGTAGTAGAGAGGCCAGAGCAGCGACGCCGATGCCGGTGCGGGTCCGGCCGAATAGTTGCCGGCGGGTCATTTGCAGGTGATGCTGACTCGGCAGATTCATGGTCCCAGTCTACTCCTTCGGCATGACGACCTTAGAGTTGTCCAATACAAGATGATCCTGAAAGGGGGGAGTGTTTCCAACACAAGATGATCCTGAGAATGCAGCGGTGGGGTCAGGGCACACTGCGGGTGAATGCGAGTCACCATGCAGCATGCCGAACGTCTCACGCTGGC
>JAKZVK010000693.1:0-6319 GCA_047516085.1 Bryobacterales bacterium | reverse complement strand
GCCGCGCGCGTAGCGGTCCAACTGCTTGCATTGCGCTGTGTTCAAAGTTACTGGTTGTGCTCTTCGCATCCCATGCCTCCTGTTAATAGAGACGATGGGAAGCCAATATAAGTTACATTATTTATGGTGCACTACACTAGCGGTACCGGCGGGTCTACAATACGGGTGACAGCTTTCATGTGGTTGAACGCGCGGACACGGAACAGTAGCACGGCGGCGCTGGCCTGCCTGCTCGGGTTCCTATCGGTCGAAATCGGGGCGGCGCAACTCCCCGTGCCGGGGGGAAGGACCTATCCCAACCCCGTGCCCGGGGGGCCGACCTATCCCGGCGACCGGCGACCGCCACGGCGCAGCCCCATTCCGGGCGATACCTATCCCGGCGAAGAGAGCATCCCCATGCCTCGCGGTGGCCCCCGCGCGCGCGGACCGGCTTCCGACATCAACAGTGTCCAAACCTACCTCGGCGAGTGCCGGGACGTCACCAAAGAGCAGCTCACCATCACCACCCGCGACCATCGCGAGTTGCGCTTCAAGCTGACGAAGGACACCGAATACCTCCGTGACACCGAAGAGGCCCAGCTCTCGGAGATCAAGAAGGGCGACATCGTGCGCGTGACGTCCAAGCGGGACGGCGAGGGGTTCCTTACGGCGTCGCGCGTGCAACTCGATACGATCGAGGGTAAGGCGCGAGAGGAGCCGACGATCAGTGAGGCTGGCGAGGCTGGCGAGGCTGGTGAAGCCGGTGAAGCGACGGTCGCCGTTTCACGGCCGCCCGAGATCCTAGCCCCCGTCGAGGACGACCCTGACGACCCCGGACCGCCTCAGTTGCGCCGCCGCACCCCCGGGGAGATCGAGCGCCTCGCGAAAGAGAAGGCCGAGCGGCAAGCGAAAGAAGCGGTGTTGGCGGAAAACCGACCGCCGCCCGCGCCGTCGACAACCGCGCCTTCGACAAGAACTCCCGAGCCCGCGCCGAGGCCTTCCGGACGCAGACCGGGTGTGGCTGCATCCAAGCCCGGACCGCTGCCGGCTGCACCCAAACCCGTGCGTATTCCGGCGGGACCCAAACGGGACGAGCATATCGAGAAGGCTCGAGCGGAAGCTCTGAAGTTCACCGAAACGCTCCCCAACTTTATCTGCCGCCAAATCGTGGCCCGCTACCAGAGCCTCGACATGAACCCGCGCGACTGGGACGCGCTCGACATCGTCGAGGCCGATCTCGTGTTCTTCGAGGGCGAAGAAGATTACCAGAACATCAAGGTGGGCTACAGGAAGGTCGACAAACCGATGGATGAAATCGGTGGCGCCTGGTCGACGGGCGAGTACGGCACCGTGCTGCGCAACCTCTTCGAGCCGTGGACGTTGACCAAATTTCGCTACCGCGGAATGCAGATGGTGTCGGGCCGCGTCGGCCGGCGCTACGAGTTCAGCGTCGAACGGTCCCGCTCGCAATGGGAGGCGCGGGTCGCCTCACAATCGTACCTTCCCGCCTACCGGGGAACGATCGCGATCGACGAGAAGACCCATCGCACACTGCGGATCGAGATGCAGGCGAAGCACTTCCCGTCTGACTTCCCGCTCAATTCGATGGAGATGACGGTTGAGTATGGCTTGGTGCGCATCGGTTCCGAGTATCATTTGCTACCGACAAGCTCCGAGATCATCGGTTGCGACCGCTACACCAGCATGTGCAGCATGAACAAGATCGACTTCCGCAACTACCGCCAGTTCAGCAGCGAGTCCACTATCTTTACGTCCGACTCCGACGTCTCCTTCGGGAACGAAGAAGCGCCCGCCGAGGCCGAGCAAAGCCCGCCCGCCGAGCCCGAAAGTCAGGCACCCGGCAGTCGCTGATCCCTCACGCCCCCAACACGCTGAACCCGCCGATGGGCGCGATGCCCTGGTTGTCGAGGATTTTTCTGACCTGGAACTGGTTCGTGTCGCCGCCCGTGAGGTGGTTGACGAGCACCTCACCGAACAAGTGGGCGAGCGGGTTTCGAAACAGATCAATATCCGCGTCGACTTTCATTTGGCCCTTGATTACCTTCGTGTAGCTGAACTGCAAATTGCCCTTTTTCGAAGTGGCTTCCTTCACGCTCCCGTCTCGAAAGCGATGGAGGGCGGGGTTGGCCTTCTCGACGACCTTCCGGTTTCGCAGATCGTCGAGCGCTTCGAGAAACGATCCATTCGCTCGGAAGTAGATTCGGTCGGGGAAGACGCGGAAGACGCTGATGCCGAACGCAGGCGATAGAAGATGCCGCCCGTTCGACTTAAGGCTTCTCATGCGCGAGGTGATGTTGAGCATCGCGAACGCGCCGATCCCCGATGCGTCGGCGTAGTCCTTCTTCGAAATGGCGTCCTTGAGTTCTTCCAGGTCGTCGTGAAGCGGCAACACCGGGATGAGCAGCTTCGCGAACAAGTCCTCGGCGTCGCGGGCCGTGTCGCGTGCGGTTTTGAGAATGCCGCGGAACCCACGGAACACCGGCCGGTCGCGGCTTTCGGCGGCCTGCTTGCTCGCGGCGCGCAGGTCGTCCCGGGCCTGACGGCGCGCCTGCTTGATCGCCGCGCCGCCAACGAGTTCGTCCCGCGCCAACTGATTCAGGAACTCGTCCGCGCGTTCGAACCGGTCCCGAATGCTCTGAAACCTGTTCTCGACACGCATCTGTTGCCGGCTCGTCAGTTTCTCCTGCTGGATCAAGTCGCCAAGCTTGGTTTGGTATTGGCGCCACGCGAGCGCGCTGAAGTCCCATAGCTTGACATTGGCCTTCCGCAGGCCGCTGACGGCGCTGGGGAAGATGCTGCCGCCCACGTCTTCGGCGGTCTCCTCGAGCTCGATCAACTCGCTCTCGAACGACTCTCGAATGAACACCTGGTCGAGGATCGCGTCGTTGAGACCGTTCAGGGCCGAGGAGAGCTGCGAGCCTTCGCCGCCGAGACGGACCTGTAGATCGACCACGTCCAAGCCCGTGATGGCCGTCAACAGTAGAGACTGCCGGAGCTTCTTCGTTGCTTCGGCGGCGCGGGCGGAATGATCAAGCAGTTCCTTTCGCCTCTTCTTCGGAAACTTCGGCGAGGATGCCGGTTTGTCTTCCACCGCTTGCCGAAACGTAGCGAGTTTACGATCGAATTCATCGATCGCCGTAGTGGCTTTGTCGAGGAACGCGTCCATCGGGGTCTCCTCCTCCCGCAAATGGTAGCACCCGGAACGGCGAATTAGGGGCACGAAGGGAGGAACCAGTGCAGGGGCGGAGCGCTGCCTCCCGGGCACATCGCCACATCGTGTGAAGCCAACCTTCTCGAGAACGCGAGCCGAAGCGATGTCGGGGACCTAAGCCTATTTGGGAAGGGTTCGTTGTTCGAACTGCTCTGCACAGTGAGAACGCAGATTGGCCGACACCGGCTTGCCTCCTACCTTTTGGATGCCCCTGAGATAGATGAAACGATTCGTCGCCAAGAAGCGGTTCAGGAACTGCAGAATCGACAAACGCTCCGAGAGGAGATCGCTCTCCTCGGTGGCTATGACAACCAGGAATCAAGTTGGGACACCTTTACTGACTGGCTTGACAGCCCTCTGACGACGTTCCACGGAATCATTCGGGTCGCAGCGGTCGTTTTGGCGTCCGGGGCAGCGGCGTTGGGGCTCAGTGGTCTTCTGGGATTGGTGTCGGCCGGCTCCCTAGTGAGCATCTTGATCCCACTTGCCGTTCTTGAGGGCATACTCGCATTGCTGTTGCTGAAACGAGTGCGCCGAGTGATCGCGGATACGCAGATTGTTGGCGTCGAGATTGGCGTGTTGCGCCATGGGCTGGAACTTCTATCCAAGCAGCACTTTGCCTCGGCAAAATTGAGGCAGATCGTGACGCAAGTCGGCTCCGGTGCCGCGGCAAGGCTGAAGCAACTCGAGAGACTGACCAGGCTTCTTGATGAACGAAACAAAGATTGGTTCTATATCCCCTCGCTGCTCCTCCTGGTCGGAACGCAAACGGCCATGGCGATCGAGAATTGGAGGGCTGCGAACCGCGATGGATTGCTCGTTTGGTTGGACGCCTGGGGCGAGTTTGAAGCGCTGAACGCTCTGGCGTGCTACGCCTTCGAGCGCCAGGAGACGACCAGCTTCCCGGATCTTACCGACGAGGACCCGGTTTTCGAGGCACAAGGACTTGGCCATCCGCTACTCTCTCGCGAAGAGCGCGTGTGCAATGACTTCGCATTGAACTCTACGTCAAGATTCTTCGTGATCAGCGGCTCGAATATGGCGGGGAAGAGCACGTTCCTGCGGGCGGTCGGATCCAATGCCGTCCTCGCCATGGCAGGAGCGCCGGTGACCGCCAAGAAGCTCAGGGTCTCGCCGTTCAAGGTGTGTGCATCGATCTCGATAGCGGACTCTCTTCTTGAGGGCAAGTCCAAGTTCTTGGCCGAAGTCGAACGGCTGCGAGATGCGATTGCGTCCACGAACGAATCTCGACCCGTCTTGTTCCTGATCGACGAGATCCTCAGTGGGACGAACTCGCGCGATCGAAGGCTCGCAGCCGAAGCGGTGATCCGAACTCTCGTGGAGGGTGGGGCGTTGGGCGCTCTTTCGACCCATGATCTGGCATTGACCGAGATCACAGACACCATGGCCGGCGGTGCCAACATGCACATGTCATCCCGGCAGGGTACAGATGTTCTCGATTTCGACTATCTGTTGAAGCCTGGGGTTACTCCGGAAGCGAACGCCACTGCGATCGCTCGACTCTCTGGCGTGCCGGTCTGAGAACTTCCCCTAGCGATGAGATCCCTGCCGCGGGAACTCAATTGCTTCGCGCGAAGGAAGTACAAGTTCTTGGCGGCATCTTGATCCGCTCGTCGTAGCTGGCGACCTTGAGCAGACGGCTCTCGCCGGGTCTCTGTTTCGACGCCACCGCGCCGCTGTCGCCACCACGAACGAACCCTTCGGCCATAGGAAGGTCCAGGCCGCCGTCTTCCGTTGCGGGCTGTGGCACGCCTGACACTCTCAGCGAAGATGGGCCGAATCTTCTTCGTGAGAAACTCGGCGTCGTTGGGCGATTGCGCGAGCGCCGGCGCTACGCTCAAGACGACAGACACGAGGGCCGGCAAAGCACTCTTTCAGCCGCAAGTATGACAAGAGATAACGGGTCTAGCTCGCTGTCAACTCAGAAGCCCAAGTCGCCCTTCTCCAATTTGGCGTACCGCGCTTGTTGTCTCCAGCATGGAGTCAACGTACACGTTCGTGGACGGTTGATCTATTATTAGCCTGCCTTCTACCGTCGCACCTTGCCCGGCTTTTTCGGGGCCTGTGTCAGGAGCCCCGAGAAGACTGAAGCCGACGGCGGCGGCAGCTTCATGACCGGCTTGATCTCCGCCTGAAACGATTCCGCTCGGGCGGTCAGTCGCTCGACAATATCCGGATGATCAGCGGCGACATTTGTCATCTCGCCGGGGTCGGTGGTGAGATCGTACAGCTCCTCGCACCGCACCGGCGCCTTCGGCTTGCCCTTCGGCCCCAGTTCGCGTTTGAGGCGGTGAAGCTTCCAGCGTCCCGAGCGCACGGCGAAGACCTGGTCCTGGAAGTGGTAAAACAGCTCGTTGTGCGGGGAGGGAGCATCGCCCGTCAGCAGCGGCAGGATGTTCCGTCCGTCCACCACCCGGTCGGATGGGACCTCGCCGCCGGCGGTCTCGATCATCGTCGTGTATAGATCCATGGCGGTCGCAATTCCGTCGCGCACTTCCCCGGCCCGAATCCGACCGGGCCAGCGGGCCACGAACGGGACGCGCATCCCGCCTTCCCAAGTCGTCCCTTTGGCGCCCCGGAAGGGCCCGGGCGAGCCACGCGTCTTCTTCCGCTTAACGCTTGAGTTCTCTGCGTTCAACTTCGCGCCCCCGAGCCACGGACCGTTATCGCTGGTAAAGACGACCAGCGTGTTTTGATCGACACCCGCCGAGCGGAGCGCGCCGAGGATACGACCGGTGCCGGCGTCAATCTCCTCGACCACATCGCCGTAGCGGCCGAAGGCGGACTTGCCGTTGAACCCGTTCGATGGGCGCAACGGGACGTGCGGCATCGTGTGTGACAGGTAGAGGAAGAAGGGCCGGTCTTTGTGTTCGTCGATGAACCGGATCGCCTCGTCGGTGTAGCGCTCGGTGAGCGTCTTGACCTTCGCCGGCGATTCAATGGCCTTGTCGTTGCGCATCAACTCGAAGCGCGGCCATTTCACGAGCGGCAGCAGCACCATGTCGTTGCTGTACAGCACGCCGAAAAAGTGGTCGAAGCCATGCTTGCGCGGACGGTAGGGTTTGCGTCCCCCCAAGTGCCACTTGC
>JAKZVK010000692.1:0-3229 GCA_047516085.1 Bryobacterales bacterium | reverse complement strand
CGGCTGACTCTTGGTTGAATTGTTCCAGAAGTTGGGATCGGCGATCTGCTTTTCGATCTCGTCTAGCTGGGTCTGTTTCGTGGGGGAGTCAAAGATACCTCCGGATCACGTGGACGCGATCACGTAGGTCAGTGAAGGTTCGTTCCAGTTCCTCGATAGCCATGGTGGGTCTCTTCTTTTCAAGATAACGCAAGTCTGGCGGCGGGGTCGCAATGGTGCGCCGCGGATCGCGTTTTCAAAACGCACCGCGCTCAAACGCGGCAGTGGAGGACATTGGCCGGGGGTAGGTTTCGCCAGACCTTGCGACGCTCGACGTGGCTGAAGTATTGGCCCAAGACCGCGCGCATGTCGAAAAACTCAACGCCGCCGTCGTGCCAGCGGATGCTCTGCACGTACTGAAACTGCGTCAAGCCGCTACGGCGGTCCAGAAAAGGACGCAGGCCCCTGATGACTTGGTGGCTGAACGCTTCCGGCATCGTGCCGAAGCCGAGTGAGGACAAGACCGCGTCCACGCTGGTGTAGCCCCGACGCCGCAGCTCCGCGGCCGCGTTCTCGGCACCACTTGCGACCACCTCGAGGCGTGGGTCTTGCACTTCGTTTCGCAGGTACTCGACGAATTGAGGATTGATCTCGAAAGCAAGAACGTGGCAGTCATCCGGTACGAGCTGCAGCAACTCGCGAGTCATGACGCCCGTGCCAGGTCCCAACTCGACGACCACCTTGGCCGCGCGCAAGGGCAGCGGCTCGACCATCGCTTCGGCGAGGAACCGAGAGCTGGGCACAACCGCGGCGGTCTTTTGGAAATTTGCCCAGGCTTGGCCGGCGAATGCTGCCAAGCTCACGACGCGAGCCTTTTGAGAAGAGCTTCCATCAACAGGCGATGCCCGGGCGCTTCGCGAGGCACCCTGGGAACGAAAGGCGAGTCGATCATAACACAGGGATGCTCGGTACCGAACATCAGCCCTGTTGAGGCTGTTGAGGGACCTCGCCCTACCGCACCGCCGTCACCTGCAACTGCACCAGCCCGCGCTGGATCACCTCGGTCGTGGTACGCACCGGTGGGTTCCCGGGGAAAAACTTCTTGAACAACTCGTTCATCTCACCCATCTGCGCGTCGATGTCCTGAAGATACACGTGGGCGTCGACAACGTTCTTCAGATCCATGCCCGCCAGGGCCAGGATGTCGCGAATGCTGTCGATCGAGTTCGTCATCTGCTCTTCGAGCGTGTCACCCGCGCCAGACTTGCCCGAGGTCCACAGCGTCGGGCCTGCCAGTACACCCCCGTTTGAAGAGGTGGGGCTCACCTTGCGATGACCGGGAACCACGCGTCCTTTGTTAGCCGAGTCGCGCGTGGCCACGAACGTAATTTCGGTCGAGATCGTTCCGGGCAGGTCCGACAGGCAGAAGCTGGCGCGGCTGGGGGCCGTGCCGATCGCGAAGGAGTTCTTGTAGACGGAGTTGAGCTTGCCGTAGTTAGACCCCTGGGTACCCTCGGGATCAAGGTAATAGACGTTCACAAAAACAGCATCCTCGTGCGTCAGCCCGGCGGCCCCGAGAATCGCGCCGATGGTCTTCATCGTCTGCTCGGTCTGCCCTTCGATGGTGGGAGGGATCTCGTTGGTCTGGGGGCTGCGTCCGCCGCTGCCCGAGACGTAGAGCATGTCACCCGCCCACACCCCCGGGCGGTACGGGCCCATCGCCGCCGGGATCGAGCCCTCGGGCGGAATGACGAGCGAGATCTTCGACTTGTCGGCGTAGGCAATGCAACTCACTTCGAGGTTCGCGCCGCCGGGCAGCCCGGGGAACTCGAGCGTTGTGCGCGCCGGGAAGTGGTCCGGGCCGTAGTAGGTGGCGTAGACCTCGTTCATCTCCTTGTAGTTCTCCATGTCGGCGAGCTGCACGTGGCAAGTAACGACGTTCGAGTAGTCCATGCCGGCCGCGCGCAGGACGTGGCCCATGTTGTCCATCGCCATCTTGGTCTGCGCCGCGATGCCGTCGGGCTGCTCGCCGGTCTGCGGGTCCTTGTCGATTTGTCCGGCGATGTAGAGCGTCTCGCCAACCAGCACGCCAGGACTGTAGGCCTTGCCCGGCTTGAACTCATCGGGATAGATAAACTGGCGCTCGACCTGGAAGTGGTGATCGGCGAACAGCCCCACGGCGGTTAAGAGGAAGGCCGAGGCAAGGCAGGCGGTCAGGCTGAGAAAGCGTTTCGTTTTCACGGATGGACTCCTTGTTGCATCCCCGGCGTTTGATTCCGGGCGATTGACATCACCGCGCAGCTACCATCAACGGACGGCGATTAGCGCCAACTCCTCGAGCACCTTCCCGCGCGGACCGCCCTCGATCACTTGCAGCGTCGTGCGCACGGGCGGGTTGTGGGGGAAGTACTCGCGGTAGATCTCGGTCATCTTCGGCATGTCGTCGAGGTTCTTCAAGTAGACGTTGGTGCTGACGACGTTCTCGAGACTCATGCCGGCGAGCGCGAGCAGGCGTCCGTGGGATTCGACCGACTCGCGAAACTGCGACTCGATGTCGTCACCGGCGCCCGGGGCCGATTTCCCCGAGAGATAGAGCGTGTCGCCGTCGAGCATCCCCGGCACCGCCGTGTGAGACGCCCGGCGGCCGTGGTGAACCACACGGCCTTTGGTCTTGATGTTGCGCGTGGCGATGAAGGTGATCTCGGTACTGATCGTCCCCGGCAGACGCGAGAGGCAGAAGCTCGCCCGCGCCGTTGGCTGGCCCAGCGGGAAATAGTCGCGGTACACGGAATTCAGCTTGGCGTAGTTCTCCGGACCCAAGTAGTACGGGTTGACCATCACCGCATTCTGGAACTCCAGGCCGGCGGCCTTGAGGATCTCGCCGACGGTGTCGAGGGTTTGCTTGGTCTGCCCTTCGACGGTCGGGTCGAGCTCGTTCGTCTTGGGATTGCGTCCGCCCTGGCCAGAGAGGTAGAGCGTGTCGCCGGCCCACACCGCGGGCGAGTAGGGACCCATCGCAGGGGGCGTCGCGCCCTCGGGAGGCGTCACGACCTCGATGCGCGACTTGTTACCGAAAGCGATGCAGGTGATTTCGAGGCGCGAGTCCGAAGGCAGCCCGGGGAATTCGAGCGTCGTGCGCGCCGGGTAGTGACCCTCTTTGTAGTAGCTGCCGTAGACCCCATTCATGCCGGCGTAGTCGTCCATGTCGGCGAGCTGGCAGTGGCAGGTGACGACGTTGTCGTAGTCCATG
>JAKZVK010000691.1:0-12072 GCA_047516085.1 Bryobacterales bacterium | reverse complement strand
ATCAAACGAACTCATCCGAAGCCTCGGGAATCGGGGCATGGTCGTGCTTGACGGGGGCGACCCCAACGCCGATTGGCTCGACGACCCGGCCGCCCGCGACCCCGGCGTTGTGCCATACGACGCCATGCCGCAACTCGAGCGCAGGGACTACGTCTTCAACGCGAACGACAGTTACTGGATGGCCAACTCTTCGAAGTTCATCACGGGCCCTTACTCAGCCCTGCACGGCGACCAGGGCACGGCGCGCTCTCTGCGCACGCGCAACAATGCCCTGACGCTATCGAACTGTTCGCCCGACCAGCCCGCCGGCGCTGACGGCAAGTTCAGCTTGGACGAGGCCCTCAATGCGGTTCTCAGCAACCGAAGTTACACGGCCGAGTTGATTCGGCCCGCTCTGGTCGAGCGCTGCCGCGAGCGGCCGGCCGCATCACTCGACGGCAAATCCGTTGACCTGACCGAGGCCTGCGGTGTCCTCGGGTCGTGGGACGGCCGCTACGATCTGGAGAGCCGCGGCACCGTGGTATTCCGAGAGTTCATCAGCCAATACGCCGACCGCGACCTGCGCGGCAAAGGCAGCCTGTTCGACAGGGACTTCGACCCGGCTGACCCGGTCGGCACCCCCCGCAAGTTGGCGGACGCAGACACCGCGCTCAAGAACCTGGCCCATGCCGTGGAGCTTCTGAAATCACGCGATACGCCTCTCGACGTTCCCCTCGGAGAGGTACAGTACACCTTCAAGGCAGGCCGCCGCATCCCGGTCCACGGGGGTCACGGTGGTCACGAGGGCCTGCTCAACGCGCTTGGCAGCGGATCCAACTCGACGACACTCGAGCCCATGCGGAAACCCAAGCGTGTTGAAGGCAGTCGTTTTCTCAGCGAGCAGGGCTACCCCATCGCCGCGGGGACGAGCTTCCTACTTGGGGTGGAGTATTCGCCGCAAGGTCCTCGCGCGAAAGCCATTTTGACCTACTCGCAGTCCGGCGACCCCGCTTCGCCTCACTTCAGCGACCAAACCGAGCTGTTTTCGCAGAAGAAGCTTCGGCCGGTACTATTTGACGAGGCTGACATCGCGGCGGACGTTCAACGCGAGTACACGGTTCGCGCCAAGCGTTAGAGACAATTAAGGCTCTTTGCGAGCCCACTGCACCCGTGGTAGCCTCAAACCGACATCGTGAGGATCCGATTGAGAATCTGCGGGTACTGGCCTGTCTGGGTGATTCCGCTCACGGTTGCAATCCTGTTGTCCGGCGGCTGCGGCGTTGACGAGTCGTTAGAGAGCAAGAGCGGCGTTCGCTCGTTTGCGCCGCCTTCTCCAAACGGCGAGATCGAAGTCCTCCGCGACGGCGAACGCGTAGGCGCCCTTCCAGCCGAATACGTCCCGCTCGACTATCCCGACATGCCGTGGCACGGCGACCCCGGGATTGGAATGAGCTCCGATGGGACGATCTACATCGCCCTCTACGCCAAGATCTTCGCTTCCACCGATGGCGGACGCACGTGGGAGACGCGCCCGATCGATGTCGGTTCGCTCGACCCGCCCGCTTCTGAAAGGGCGAACTACGATTCGTTCGTAGTCCTTCGACACGGGACGCTGCTCTGGGCCTACCATTCGTCCGAACACGAGACCGACTTTGTCATTCGCAGTAAGGACGGCGGGAACACCTGGGAGCCGTGGAGCCGGATCGTGGACCGCGCCCCGTTCGACGCCGCCGGCGGCAATCAGAACTGCATGACGGAGCTGAAAGACGGGACGATCCTGTGGCCCACGCGCTTGGGCCCGGCAAGCAGCAAAATCAAAGAGCGGGACCCGGCCTCCGAAACCTGGCAAGGGCCGCCTCATTGGACGACCTATGTGTACCGCTCAAACGATGGTGGACGGACCTGGGGGGAGCAAAGTCTGCTCCAAGAATGGGGCACGGAAACAAATCTTCTTGAGCTTGCCTCGGGCCGACTGCTCGCGGCCATCCGCTATCAGCGCTACGCTGAGGCGTCCCCGCCGGCCAACGAACCGGAAGATATAGCTGCTGCTGACCAGCGGAGGCAGGGATCGATCGGGAAGCGAGTCTTCCTGGCCGATTCATCCGACGGCGGGCGGGCGTGGAAGGACTTTCGACCCGTCAGGCGGGAAGGTACCGGGGCGATGGATATCGTGTTCGGCGAGGCTCACGGGCACATGGTCGAGCTATCGGACGGCACGGTGGTGCTTGCCCATGAACGACGCTATCCCTACGAGGTGGGCGACGTCAGGGCTCGCATCAGCCGAGATCAAGGACAAACCTGGGCTCCGGAAGCTTACCGCCTGAGCCCGGGGCACGGGTACGCCGCAAGCGTCGTCCTGCCGGATGACACGATCGTCACGGCTCTCGGGAATACCCCTTTGAACAAAGAAGGCAGGTCTGCCGACGGCAAGTGGTACGCGCAGGTGGTCCGTTGGCGACTCGACCCGGGCCCGGAGGGGCTGTGAAAAAATCGGGGACTGTCACAAGCGACAGGAGATAAGTCCCCCTGTCCTCAACGTCCATCAGGTCGCGGTTGACTGTCCCCTGTATTTTTTCACAGCCCCGTAGGCTTCGGAGACGCAGGAGTTTCGAAGGAAGTAGCGTCGCGGCGGCCCGCCACTCTGAGCTACTGACCTGGTCGAGCGACCGGGGCACGGCGGAAACGAACAGGGGGAGAGCGGTTGCGCTAGGCTACCGGCGGTTGGCTATGGCTAGAGTGAAGCACTTTGAACGTAGCTTTGACGATGAGCCCGCGGTGCGGGGCTTTCTGCATACGCCCGCAAAGGCGTCGGGCGATGGTTTGGTCTTTGCGCATGGGGCCGGTGGCAACGCGGACTCGCCCCTGCTGGTGGCGATCGCAGTGGCGTTGGCGGATCTAGGCGTGACGGTACTGCGGTGTGACTTGCCGTTTCGTCAGAACCGTCCCAAGGGGCCGCCCAGCGGCTCGGCGGTAAGGGATCGAGAAGGGTTGCGGCGGGCTGTGACGGCGGTGAGAGAGTTGGTGAAGGGGCGAGTGCTGCTGGGCGGACAATCATACGGCGGCCGGCAGGCGACCCTGCTCGCGGCCGAGGAGGCTGAACTGGCGGATGGGTTGTTGCTGACCTCCTATCCGTTGCATCCGCCGGGCAAGCCGGAACGGCTTCGTACGGATCACTTTCCGAAGCTCGAAGTCCCGGGGGTGTTCTGCCACGGCACGAAGGACCCGTTTGGGACGCTGGTTGAGTTGCGCCAGGCGCTCAAGCTGATTCCGGCCCGTACCGAGGTGGTCGAGTTCGAGGGCGGCGGCCACGGGTTGGCTTCGGCGCGTGCCAAGCCCGAGGCTTACCGGGAGGTGGGCGAGAAGGTCGCAGCGGCTTGCATGGCGTTCTTTCGGTAGGCCATGGGTCAGGACTTCAGCTTTGCTTTGACCTTGCTCAAAGGCACGGGCTTCTGCCCCCGCGCTTCCATGTCGGCTATCGCCTCGTCCGCGCTCTCGGCCCAGTAGCGATCCTCTAGGGCCTCCAGAGTACGGGCGTCCTCCTCCGAGATCACAACGACGCTGGCCCCACCCCGCCGTTCGATTCGCACACGGTCCCCCTGGTAGGCTACTCGGTTGAATGTATCGGGGGGGATGCGGGTTTCGGACGCTCTCAGTTTCGTCATGGCGAATTGGCTGATTCGGGCGAACTGTACATCTCGTACTCTACCTATAACTAAGCTGTAGTAGCGGGGAAAAGTCAAATCACGGTCGGCCGTGATGTTGTAACCCCATGGCACTGAAGGAATATCGTCGTAAGCGGGCGTTTGATCAGACCCCGGAGCCGGCTGGCGGCGACCGCTCGGCGCGGGGCGGGCCGCGTGCCGCCAAGTCCGCTCGCTTCGTCGTCCAGAAGCACGCGGCGCGGCGGTTGCACTACGATCTGCGGCTCGAGATCGACGGTGTCCTCAAGTCGTGGGCGGTGCCGAAGGGCCCGTCGCTCAATCCCAAAGACAAGCGACTGGCAGTGATGACGGAAGACCACCCTCTCGAATACGGAGACTTCGAGGGGATCATTCCCGAGGGTAACTACGGCGCGGGCACCGTGATCGTGTGGGACACGGGTGAGTACGTCCCGGAGGGGTCGCACTCGGCGAGCGAGCAACTCGCCAAGGGGGAGATCAAGTTTTCGCTGCGCGGCAAAAAGCTCGGCGGCAGCTTTGTTCTCGTTCGGCTCAAGCCGAAGCCTCAAGCGAAGACCGGAAACAAGACCCCGAATGATTGGCTTCTGATCAAGCACGATGACGCGCATGCCGACAGCGCATGGGACGTCAACGAGCACACCGACTCGGCCGTGACAGGCCGCACGCTCGATGAGGTGCGCCAGGGTCTGCCGCCGGACCAAGGCGGCGCGACGGCTGGTGCTGAAAGCATCGAAAGCGCACGCGCCACGCCGCTGCCGGCCGATGCGCAGCCGATGCTCGGCACCTTGGTCGCCAAGCCGTTCTCCGATCCTGATTGGGTGTTCGAGGTGAAGTGGGACGGGATTCGCGCGCTGGCGTCTGTCGACGATGGCGAGTGCCGGCTGCGCTCACGCCTCGGGAACGACATCACCGACCGCTATCCGGAGTTGGAGGCTCTCGCGGGTTTGCTACGCGTCCGGCAGGCGGTGCTCGACGGCGAGATCGTCGTGCTTGACGCCCAGGGACGCGGCGACTTCGAGCGGCTCCAGTCGCGCATGCATGTAGCGACGCCTTCGCGCTCGCTGCTGTCGAGTGCGCCGATCACGTACTACGTTTTCGACCTGCTCTACTGCGACGGGTACGACCTTCGTGAGGCTCCTTTGGTCGAGCGCAAGCGGCTGCTGCGGCAGGTCCTGACGAGCAATGATCGCGTCCGCTACTCGGATCACGTTGCCGAAAAGGGGACCGAGTTGTTCGAGCTGGCCGAACAACATGGCGCGGAGGGGATTGTCGGCAAGCAGGCACACAGCCCCTATGTGGGAGGGCGGAGCCCGTATTGGGTGAAGCTGAAGGTGACGCGCGAGGTTGACGCGGTGGTGGGTGGGTTTACATCGCCGAGCGGCGGCCGCGCGCACTTCGGGGCGTTGCTGGTTGGCCTCTACGAAGGCCGGTGGTTGCGGTTCGTGGGCGGGGTTGGGTCGGGATTCAACGAGGATTCGTTGGCGTGGCTGGGTAAGCAGCTCAAGGAGCGCGAAGTTCGGAAGAGGCCGTTCGCCGAGGAGCCGGAGACCAAGGGGGAGCCGCGCTGGGTCAAGCCGGAGTTGGTGGCGCGGGTAAAGTTCAGCTCGTGGACGCGCGAGCAGCGGCTGCGCGCGCCGGTCTTTCTCGGGTTGCGTGACGACATCGACGCCAAGGACTGCCTCCTCGAAACGGAGCAGCCCGCCGAGCCGGCGATACCGAAGCGAGCACCCGTGGCGGGCGTGCCGCATCTGCGGGGCAAGCGCGCGATCGAAGCCGAGCTATTCGACGGCAAAAGTGAAAGCGTGGTCGTCGAGATCGGCGGCACGCCGGTGCGGCTGACCAACCTCAACAAGGTCTACTTCCCCGAGTCCGGTTACACGAAGCGGGATCTGCTGGCCTACTACTACCGTGTGGCCGACCTGATCCTGCCGTTCATGAAGGGGCGGCCGCTGGTTCTGCATCGTTACCCGAACGGCGCGGCTGGGGACGCGTTCTACCAGAAGGCCGCCGCCGAGGAGACGCCCGACTGGATGGAGACGGAGCCTATCTACTCGGAAGAACGCAAGAGGGACATCCCCTACTTGATGGCCTCGAGCCAAGCAGCATTGCTCTACCTGGCGAACCTGGGCTGTATCGAGCAGCACCCGTGGTCGAGTTCGGTGCCGGCTCTTGAGAGCCCAGACTATGTGTTCTTCGACTTGGACCCTACCGACGGGACGCCTTACGACACCGTCGTCGAGGTGGCGCGCGGAATTCACCGGATTCTCGAGCGGATCGGTGTGACGGTGTTCTTGAAAACGTCGGGGGCGACGGGCTTCCATATGTGGTTGCCGCTCGAGGCTGCGTACGATTACGAGCAGATCCGGGCGTTCGCCGAGATCGTGGCGCGCGTCGTGGCCGCGCAGATGCCGGACGTCGTCACGCTAGAGCGATCGATCGAGCGGCGCGGCAAAGGCAGGGTCTACGTGGACTATTCACAGAACGCGCAGGGGCGGCCGTTGGCGACCGTCTACAGCGTACGCCCGTTCCCGCTGGCGACGGTGTCGGCGCCGATGTTGCCGCGGGAGCTGCGGCGCGGTCTCAGGCCGGAGCGGTTCACGATCAAGACGATGCCCGCGCGGATCGCGAAGGTGGGGGACCTGTGGGCCGGCTTCTGGAAGAGCCGGCAGCCGATCGAGCCTGCGATTGAGAAGCTCCGGGCGGAGATCAGAGACAAGAAGATCCAGCTTTGACGGGAAGGGCGCCTATGAGGTGACTGTTTGCATCTGATGGATCACAGCCTGCGTAAACTCGGTGGTATTTGCTTGGCCGCCTACATCGCGGGTCAGTGATTGTCCGGCGGCGTAGGTCCGGTCGATGGCCTGATCGAGGCGCTTCGAGGCATCGAGCTCGCCGATGTGATCGAGCATCTGCGCCGCGGCGCGCATCAGGGCCGTCGGATTGGCGATGTTCTTCCCGGCGATGTCAGGGGCGCTGCCGTGGACGGCTTCGAACACGGCGCAGTCGTCGCCAAGGTTCGCCCCGGGCACGATGCCGAGACCGCCCACGAGCCCGGCGCATAGATCGGAGACGATGTCGCCGTAGAGGTTTTCCATCAACAGCACGTCGAATTGCTCGGGCCGCATCACGAGCTGCATGCAGGTGTTGTCGATGATCAGCTCTTTGTACTCGATGTCCGGATACTTCTCGGCGACTTGGCGCGCGCAGCGCAGGAACAGCCCGTCGCCCAGCTTCATGATGTTGGCCTTGTGAATCGCGGCGATCTGCTTCCGTCCGGCGCGCTTCGCAAAAGCAAAGGCGTACTCGGAAATGCGGAGGCTGGCTTTTTCGGTGATGATCTTGAGGCTCTCGACCACGCCGGGAACGACCTCGTGCTCTAGACCCGAGTAGAGTCCCTCGGTGTTTTCGCGGAAGACGATTAGATCGAGTTTTCGGTCAGAGAAAGGTGTCTTGACGCCGGGGAGGAATCGCGCCGGACGGTAGTTGGCGTAGAGTTCCAGGGCCTTCCGCAGGGAGACGTTGACGCTGCGAAAGCCCTCGCCGACGGGCGTCGTGAGCGGGCCCTTGAGCCCGACATGATTGCGCCGCAGCGAGTCAAGCACCCCGTCCGGCAGAACGTGACCCGTGTTGGCGAGCGCCAAGCTGCCGGCTTGGAACTCCTCCCAAGCGATCTCGACCCCGGTAGCGTCGATGGCCTGGATGACCGCGGCAGTGACCTCCGGGCCGATGCCGTCTCCTGGGATCAGCGTGATGGTGTGTTTCATCGGTGTGATAGCGTCCTAACCTTCAGTGTCGCAGGGGTGTGTGCGGCGATGCGTGGTAGGGTTCGCCTGCGCCCGGGGAAGGCGCCGTGCGGGCGGAAACGTCGACCCGGAGTCCGACGCTGCAAGGCCAGAGGCCCGCGCCACCCTGAGTCCCTTCGTTCGTACGCGAACTCTAGGAGCAAAGCACGGGGGGTCTGTTACCGGACCCGAATCCGCGAAGCGGACGGACGGATGTTTATAAGGGTGCAGCCGTCTTCGGCGGAACCCTAGGAAACATCATCAAACAGACCGCGAGCCCTGAAACGGCCGATGGAAAAGTTGCTACGTCCGCACGGCTGATCCCGGCCGGCATCCCGCGCCCCGAACCTTCGCCCGGAACTTCCTGCCGCCCCCCGGTGTCTATACCAGGGAGCGCTTCACACGAAACAGCCGGCTGCTTTCGACAACTAACAGGCGGGATTCCGATCGGGCTGAGAGGTTCGAGCGGAGTCTTGCCCGGGAGGATTTATGTTCGACCGTCTCCTTGTCGACAACGATGCCGACTCGCGTAAGCCTTGGACCGTGGCCGTCTCTTTCCTCGGCCAAAGCCTCGCCCTACTGATTGCAGTTTTGATTCCTCTGCTTTCCTCGCCCGAGCTTCCGACCCACGAATGGTTGCGCGTGTTGTTGGCGCCGCCGCCGGCTAGCGCCCCGGCTTCCCCGCCCGCAGTGCCCACCCGGGCCGCGGCGCCAACCCGGTTCGAGACCCACGCGTTGCGCTCGCCATCCGCGATCCCCGAGAAGGTAGCCCTCGTGGATGACCAAATGGAAGGACCTGCGCTCAACCCGGCCGACAGCCCGATTGGGAGCATCATCGGACCGATTTCCGAGGGGGGAGTACCCGGCGGTATCGGGCCGATCATCAGCGGTATTCGTAGGCCACTGCCCCCGCCCAAGCCACCCGAACCGGTTCGCAAGAAACCCGCCCCGCCACGGCAGGTGCGTATCGGCAGTGCACCCCAAGCGGCAAAGCTCTTGCGCAAGGTGGCACCTACCTACCCCCGCATGGCAATCCAATCTCGCGTGCAGGGTACCGTGAAGATCGAGGCAATCATTGGCACCGATGGCCGCATCCGCAACCTGCAATTGATCGACGGCCCTGTCCTATTGGTGAACGCCGCCATGGATGCCGTCAAGCAGTGGCGTTATCGGCCCACGTTACTCAACGGCGAACCGGTCGAGGTCGTGACGCAGATTTTCGTCCACTTCACCCTCAAGTGAGTTGACGCCGCTGCCGTTGCAAAAGAAAAGGGGGGACCGCATTCCGTCCCCCCTCCGGCTGATTGTCTTAGCCGGAAACCGCGTTGATCTCTCAGTGCACGTTCTTCGCCGTGAACCTTGGCTCACTGCACGGCGATCGTGGCTCCCGCCGGACTTGCAACGCCTCCGACCGAGAGGACCACCGGGACCGCGGCGCCGGCTGCAATCCCGGCCGGAACCACGGCGTTGATCTGCACAAAGCCCGCCACGAAACCAGGCGCGCCGCCGGCGTACGTCACCACGGCCTGCACGCCGCCGATCGTGAGCGAGACGGGGAGCTGCACTCGGGGCAGCTCGTCCCCAACAATCTCGCCGTCCTCCGGCGGGGGAGCTAGAAGGCCTTCGCCCGTCGCGAAGATGACGACGATGCCTCCGCGCCGCGCCCGGTTCCCCGGCCCGTTGAGCGTCAGCAAACCGTCGAGCCCGAAGTTGAGCGCAGCGGCCTGCCCGACGCCGGTTTGGGTCAGGGTGAAGATGCCCGGGCCGGACGGCGCCACGTCAACCGTGAGCGTGTTGGACCAGCCCCCGGCGCGCTCCACTTGGATTTGCGTGGAAGTCTTGCCGGCGAGCGAATAAGGCGCCACCACGTTGACTTGGTTCGCCGAGGCGAAAATGACGGCCCCCGGCACACCGTCGAACAGCACGCGGGTTCCTCCCAGACGCGAGACGACCCGGCCGCCGCGAATCTGTAGAGCCGCGTCGTCGAGCGGACCGACCGCGAGGCCGAACACGCTGACGATCTGTCCCGGACTCAGCGACTGCTCTTGGAACGTGGCGGCGTTCACGATGCCGTCGGGCACAAGGCAAGTGCCCGAGCTGGAAAGAACGTCGACCCGCGTAGCTGTGAAGCCGCCGCCCGGCAATAGCTGACCGTCGACTTCGACGCAGGCCCCGAGGTTGAGGCTGCCGCCGGCTTCGTCGAAGACGGTTCCCGCCTCGACCGTCACCGCGCGTTGGCCGATTCGCCACACACCCAAGGCAGCGCCTTTGGCACGGCTCACCAGGTCGCCGGCCGTGGAGCCGTTGCCTGACTTCGCGGCCAGGGCAGCCGCTCCCGGAGGCGATTCCACCAACCCGACGAAGGCGAAGAACCCATCATCGGACGAGCCGCCGTCACAGTCGCTTGCGTTCTCCGTCTCCACCTCTCTCGCATCGATCGAGCCGTCGTCGAGCAGAGTTCCTTCAACCTCGGCACAGGCGCCCTCGGCGAAGGGCCCTTCGTTGGGTTTCAACTCGGTCGCGCCCGTGACGAGCACAGCGCGGCCCCCGATGTCCCAGGTACCGATGAGGTCCGGGGTGTCGGGCAAAGTGACGATGAGTCCGCGGAACTCGACCGGGGCCGGTCCCGGGGCCCCGGCTCCGCAGGGCGACTCGGAGTCATCTTTCTCGATCTTGGTCGCAAGAATCGAGCCGTCCATCAGAACGATACCCTTGACTTCGACGCACAGCCCTTCCTCCGCCGTCATGCCGTCAAGGTCGATGATCGTGAAACTGTCGACGACCACGGTCCTTCCAGCGATCATCCACTCTCCGAGCAGGTCCGGGGTGTCCGGCAGTGTTTGGATCACGCCGAAGAACTCCACCTCATCGGGCTCGTCGTTTCGCCGCACGCAACCGGCCGACGAAGACTCCACCTCGATCTCGTCGACGGCGATGATGGTGTTGTCGTCCTGCAGCTCACCGTCGTCCACCTCCACGCAGGCGCCCACGGCAATGGGGCCCTTGTCTTGCTCGATTTCCGTGCCGGGCAGCACTTCGACCGTGATGCCTCCGACGACCCAGTTGCCGACGAGCTCCTCGGCGGCCTTGGCGCCGGGCAGCGACTCAATTACGCCGGTCAGGTCCACGCGCGGGAGGATGTCGTCCGGCTCACACTCATCGTCGGGTTCGGTTTCGATCTCGCGCGTGTCGATCGTGCCGTCAGGGAACAGGGTCCCCTTCACCTCGGCGCAGGCCCCTACCTCGAAAGGCCCGTCTTCGGGTTCAAAGTCGGTGCCGGCGCCGGCCTCCACGTCCCGACCGCTGATCACCCAGGTGCCGATCAACCCGTCAGGGAAGCTGTCAATGAATCCGTGAAACTTGATCTCGTTCGGGAAGCCGCCGGGGCCCGCGGGTGGAGCGCCGGGATCGTCAGGGTTGGGCACTGCGCCGCCGCACTCGTCGGGGTCTTCGGTTTCGACTTTTTCGGCGAGGACCTTGCCGTCTTCTTGGCGGACACCCTCTACTTCCGCGCAGGCGCCTTCGACGAAGGGTCCGTCTTCGGTCTCCAACTCGGTGGACGCATCCACCACGACGATCTCGCCGCCAATCTCCCACTCGCCCAGAACTCCGTCGGCGGGCAGACTTTCGATGATGCCCTTGAATTCGACCTCATCGTCCTCCCCGTCCGGCAGACCGCACTCCTCGCCATCCTCGGTCTTCACTTTTTCGGCGAGGACTTTGCCGTCTTCCTGGCGGACGCCCTCTACTTCGGCGCAGGCCCCTTCGACAAAGGGTCCGTCTTCGGTCCGCAACTCCGTGGACGCATCCACCACGACGATCTCGCCACCGATCTCCCACTCGCCCAGGAGTCCGTCGGCGGGCAGACTGTCGATGACGCCCGTGAATTCGACCTCATCGTTATCCTCACCGTCATCGTCGTCCTCGTCCGGCTGGCCACACTCGTCGGCGTCTTCGGTCTCAATCTTCTCGGCTTCGACTCGCCCATCGGGCAACTCCGAGCCCTCCACTTCGGCGCAAGCTCCAACCTCGAAGGGCCCCTCTTTCTCCCGCAACTCGGTAAAAGAGCCCACGACGACCGTCCGGCCGCCGATTTCCCAGTTGCCATTAAGCCCGCCATCCGGCAGACTTTCAATGACGCCCTTGAATTCGACCTCGCCACCGCCGTCATCATCGTCCGCGAAACAAGGCGACACCAACAGCGCGAGCATCAGTGCAAGAAGAAGTGACTTGAATGTCATACGAGCCTCCAAATATGGTCTCATCGGGTGCGTTCCACCATCCCTGTGAGGTTAGGACCCACCAGTCGCCTCCGCGGAACAAGAATCTTCGCCTTCGCTGCGGGTGGGGTGAACCAGATGGACCATGATGGGAGCTAGCACGATGGCTTCCGTTGCTGCACCTGCCGGCCGGTAACTATACAACCCCTGTCGTTTCAGCATCCATACGACTAACGACCTATTGCTTTCTGGCATGGGTATATGCCCAAAGGCAGTAGTGTCCGGCTAACGCCTTGGCTGCTCTGCGTAACCGGCGCGGTATCACCACTTTAGGGTTCACCGCAGGTTTTATCGATTTCAACTCGCGCAGGCGGTTTTCGCCCGGCTCGGTTTTCCACAATGGAGCATGAA
>JAKZVK010000690.1:0-5291 GCA_047516085.1 Bryobacterales bacterium | reverse complement strand
CCGGCGGCATGAATCATTGACCATCACTCCCATCTGACACTCCACTCTGAGGACCCCAACCCCATGAAGACAATCGCAAGTGTGACGCTATTCTCGCTGCTGGCGGCGGCCTCGCTCGCGTCGGCGGCTGACGTTGACGGTAGGTGGCTGGCCGAATTCGAGACGCGCCGCGGCCCCTCGGAACTCGAGTTCACCTTCAAGGTCGAGGGTGACAAACTCACCGGGACCGTCGCCAACATGATGGGCGACTTCGAGATTCAAGACGGCAAGATCGAGGGCAATGAAATCTCGTTCAAACAGATCATGAACTTCCGGCGTGAGATCACGATTCTCTACACCGGCAAGATCGAGGGCGACGAGATCAAGTTCACCCGCAAGGCCGAAGGTTTCGGCGGACCCGGAGGAGGACCTCCGGGCGGTGGCGAAGGGAGACCGCCGCGCGAAGGCGCTGCTGGGGAAGCACGGCCGCCGCGAGAGGGTGGGCCGGGCGCCGGCGGCGGACCCGGAGGCGGCAGGCCTCGCGGCGGCATGCGCGCGCCGATCGAGTTCACCGCCCACCGCGTGAAGTGACATCACGCCCGTGTCGTCGGGGACGAACTGTCGGAACCGCCTCGGCCTAACCCGCCTGGCGCTAAACTTGAAGTTACCTCTATGCCAACCGACCGTCCCGTTCTGCTTGCGCTCGGCAACCTCCCCGACCCCTGGTTCCCGCAACTCGCCTCTATCGAAGAGCTGGTCGAGATCAAGAAAGCGAAGACCCCCCAGGAGGCTCGGCCGCTGATCCCCGAGGCCGAGATCATCTTCGCCTGGGAGGGCTCGTCGCGCTGGCTCCGCGATACGCTGGCCTCGGCAACGAAGCTACGCTGGATCCAGAACAGCTCGGCAGGCTTGGAGAGGCTTCTTTTCCCTGACTTGATCGAAAGTTCTATCACGATCACTAACGGCCGGGGACTCTATGCACCGGCGCTGGCCGAATTCGTGATGCTAAGCGCCCTCTATTTTTCGAAGGACGTTCCCCGCCTCGACGCCGGCCGCCGCGAGCGCCGCTGGGATCGATTCACCTGCAACGATCTGGCGGGCCACACGATGGGCATCATCGGCTACGGCGGCACCGGCCGACACACCGCGCGCTTGGCCAAGAGCTTCGGCATGAAGGTCGTCGGAGTCAAGCGCAACCTCGACGATGTCGAAGGCCGCGAGTGGGTCGACGAGATGGTGCCGCTCGATCGCTGGCACGAGGCGCTCGCCGCGTCCGACCACGTGGTCAACGCCTTGCCTCTCACCGACGTCACGCGCGGCATGTTCGGTGAACCGGAGTTCCGCGCCATGAAGACGACGGCCATCTACATCAATGTTGGCCGCGGCGGGACCGCGCAGGAGGACGTACTCGTCCGGGCCCTCAAAGAGCAGTGGATCGCCGGCGCGGGCCTCGACGTATACGAAACCGAGCCTCTCTCGACCGAAAGCGAGCTGTGGGACCTGCCGAACTTGCTGCTGTCACCGCACTGCACAGACATGACGCCTACCTACTATCGCGAGTCCGCGCGCTTGCTGTGCGAGAACGTCGAGCGCTACGTCAAGGGTGAGCCGTTGACGAATTTGGTCGAAGACAGGCGACGCGGTTACTAAGTAGCACGTCCCATGCGCCGATGGGTCGGCTACTTCTTCCCTGCCCTGATCCTGACCTGAACCTGAGAGTCGAAGTCGATCTCAGACCAGCCGGCTTCCGCCAGGCTCTCAATGGCGATGATCCCCCCGCGGGCCGCCCGAACGTCGACGAACTTCGAGCGGTTGACCTTCACGCGATACGGCTGTCCCTCCTCCAGCCCGACGAGGTAGATCGCCTTGCCCTCGGGCACTTTGACCTTGAACGACATCGGCACGCGGGCAAACACGACCGCCGCGCCGGGGAAGATCAAGGGCGGCTGCTTATCTGTGGACCGGATCACGTGACGTTCACCGTCGGCGAAGATCTGGAACTCACCGCTGAGGTAGCCGACCCATAGATCGTCGTCCTGCCAGCCGGCGCGCGCGAAGACCCGTCCCCGCAACTTGTCATGCGCGAACGCCGGAGCGGAGAAGTAGCTCAGGCCGGGCAGGTAGGGGTTCACCCACAGAAACTCGTACGGCGCGCCCAGCGGCGACACCAGCGTGAAGGAGTCGTGCCGCAACCAGCCTTGCAGGAACGGGTAGTTGCCGACGGTGTGCTCGTAGGCCACGAAGATCATCTCGGCGATGCGGCCGTAGGAAGCCTCGCGCACCAAGTCGGGCGCCCGACCCACCGGCGCGGCTGCTCGGCGAAACAGGCCCTCGGGTGTCTCCACCGAGCCGGGATAGTACTGCAGGATGGCAACCAAAGGCAGCGCGCCGAAAAACGGTGAGGGCCGGTCCCAGAACTCGATCTCGAAGTTGTACCGAGCGACCTGGGCAATCTCAGCCAGCGCGGCCAGATCGGCGGGACGGCCCAGCATATCGCCCGCGTCGACGGCCGGGAACAGCCGCGGCTTCCAGTGTCGCTCCATCAACGAGTGGATCGTGGCGGGGGAGGGTTCCCAGTCGCCCGCGATAGCCGTCAAAGCCAGAAAAGCGCTGCGGAAGCCGGCCAGGTCGAGGTCGTTTCGATCGGACAACGCGGCCGCGCCGGCCCCCATCGCGGCAGCGAGGGATGCACGCTCCCGCGGGGTGAGGAGGTCGTAACACCAGTCGAAGACGACGGCGGCGAGCCGCAACTCGGCGGCCTCATCAAAGCCCGCGACGCCTCTCTCCCGAGCCCAGGCGGTGGCTTGGCGGCCCGCCCTTTCGTCGCCGGCGACCTGGAACCGCAACGCGAGCACCAGCGGCTCTTCCGGGAAGACGACGTCGGCCTTGATTAGACGCTGGAGGTTCCGCCAGCGCTGCGACTCGCGCTCGACGTCCTTGCGCAACCGCTGCAGGCGGCGCGCCTCTAGCCAGATGCGCGGGTGGTCGTTATAGACCTTGTAGTCGGCTTGGGCGAAAGCCAACTCCGAGGCTATGACCAACAGCAGCGCTACGCAGCGAAGCAGCATCACTCTAAAGGCTATTGTAGTGACCGCAGGAGAAAAGCCGCTGTCCGAGCCACTTGCACCAGTAAAGGCCTTTCCCGCGACAAGCAATCAGCGTAGTGAGCAAGCGAGCGGTGGGTTTCTTGGCTGAGATCCGGGCGAGCCAACTAGGATCCACACGCATCCGAGTCGACAAAGCAGCGTCCGGGCGAGGCCTGTGGCGTAAGGCTCCAGCCTTGCCGTCTCGCGACTCTTCGCGAGACAGGATCACAACCTGTTACAGATGTGCCAACTTGCTGTCCTGAGTCCCGAGGAATCGGGACTCGGAAAGGCTGGAGCCTTACGCCACAGGCCCGCTAGATGCTCCCTGCGCCCTTGGGTTTGCTCTCCGGCTTAGGCTCGCCAACCGCCAGACGCACAGCGGCGGTTTCATCGGGATCCGCCACGCGCTCCGGATCCCCGAACGCCTCTGCCGGCCCGCCGAGAGACACTTGCCCACCGGCTGCAAGATACTCGCGGTCCCGCCAGGGCGTCTCGGTCTCGTACTCGGCCTCACCCAGAATCCAAACAGGCGTCCCGGGCGACTCGATCGTCCATCCACGCGGCCCGAGTTGCCACTCGTCGCCCCACTCGTAGAGCCAGCGCGCATCCCGGCCCAGCATCCGAACGCACCCGTGGCTGGCCGGATAGCCCGGCAACGCATACTCGTGGAACGAGATGCCGTACTTGTTGACGAAATTGAAGTACCAGCGCAGGAACCACTCGGGGTTCACCGTGCTGGCGCGGCCTTTGGATTTCCAGTTGAGGTGATAGAGCCCCGCGGGCGTAGGACGACGCCCGGCACCCGAGCTGACCGGGCCCCAATGCACCAGCACGCCGTTCTCATACGCCCCGAAGACCTGCATCGGCTGGTGGACGACCATCGCCTTGCCATGCTCCACCGCCCAGCCGGATCGCTGCGGCAGCGGACTGTAGTCCAGCTCGCGAAGGTCCCAACGGTCAGGAACGATCATCTCCCCCAGACGCACGAGATGCTCGACGTCGGTGCGGTTCAGCTTTTCGAGAATGGCGAGTTGCGAGGGACTAAAGCGGCAGTGGATCTGCTCGGGATCGTCCGGAGCCGGCTCGGTGCGAAGCCGCACCGGTGCTTCCCTGTCCTCCGCTATCTCATACACCGCGGCGCCGGCCGGCGCAAGCAGCACAAGCGCCGACAGCAATCCAGCCAAGACGGGCACGAGCCAGCTTGGCGCTCTCCCTCGGTTTCTGCTCAGATGCCACTGCCTCCAGAACGCGTGCATCGAATCCCCCTCCCTTATCGGATGCTGCGAAGACCACCTTGACTATTCGCAACTCCGGGGCCAAAGTCGTTTGTTTTGCGGCGTTTTCTATCTGGCTCGCGTAAGCCTCCTGTTTGTTTGACGTTAGAGACGCCAGGATGATTTCACCCTTCGCCGGCGGCGACGTGCGCAAGCGTACCCGCCTTACACACATAGGTAAGATTTCCCCGACGCAAGGCTCTGGGCGAGACAGGAGAGCCTTCGAGAGGTGCTGGGCCGTTTGGGCCCACGGCGGGATGAACGGGCAGGATTCAACCTCGGCATGTGTGGAATCTGGTCTGGCGTGGGCGTATACTTAAACCCCACAGGACTAAGAGAAGTGCTTGGGTAGAGACACATGTCAAATCAAGATAGCCGCGGTTGCCTGTCGTTCGAGGGTTCCTCTGTTCCGTTGCGGTCGCGTCAGTCTGCGCAACGGCTCTTGCTTTGTGCGACGCTGCTCCTGGTCGCAGTGACCGGAGCCAGTGCACACGATTTCATCGTGATCGACGAACAGGGCAAGGAGACCCAGGTGCCGGCGGGCTCGACGACCCAGGTGGGTCTTGAAGGGGCGCAGGCGACGATTCGTGTCAGGAACGATGGTACCGAGACCGGCTGTACTACCAGGGTGACGGCCACCGTACAAGGGAACGCCGTGGGCTTCGAGCAAGTGATCGGCCCGCCCGCCGCCACCCCAACCACGATCAGTTACGACACCCCCCCGGCCACGTTCGGGGATATCATCGTCAAACCTGCCAGCGACGGGACGGCCGTGGTGACTGTCAGTTGGAGGATCACGAGAACGAGCCAAACCTGTGCCGGCGGTAACCAAGCGCGCTTCAATTTCACCGTGACGGGAACGACCCTGAAGCTGACCGACGCGGAAGCGGACAACCCTCAGTCCAAAGGAGACCCGGTGTCTCTCGCCACGGGCGAGTTGCATGATCCGAAC
>JAKZVK010000689.1:0-3301 GCA_047516085.1 Bryobacterales bacterium | reverse complement strand
CTCTGGGAGCACGAGATCGCCGAGCTGCCCTCGCACCGGGAGTCCCGCTTCTGGCTCGCGGCCGGCCTGCTGCTGCCGGTCTGGGACCGGCTGCCGGCCGAGAACATGCGGGTGCGCCGGCTTGCGACGGATACCGGCGAGGCGCTGATCGGGCGCGTGCTGGATGCCGAACAGGTCGCGGCCGTGCGCACTGCCTTCGGCCTCGACGGCGCGCTCGCCATGACCGGCGCGGAGGCTTTCGAGGCGGTGATGGGGCGGGGCTCGGCGCTCGCCCTTGCCAATGGCTGGCGGCTTGCCCGCCGGCGCATCATGGGCGCCGATAGGATCGAGATCGAGGGTCCGGCCGACACCGACACCGCGCTCCTGAAGCGCATCGGCTGCACGGTCGAGATCGTGGCTTGGCGCGCCCGCGCCTTCGCCCCCGGCGCCGAGGTGCTCGACCGCGTTCTCGAACGCTGGCCGCTCGCCGCCTGAGTATCCGCAACGACATCCTCGCGCCGCCGCCCGCCCGGATACATATTGCCGGCCGGGCGGCGGCCGCCCCAAGGGAGAGCCCCATGACCGCGCAGACTTTGCCGGACGAACCCAATTTTTGTTTCGTGCCCGCCTACGATGTCGAGGTCGACGTGCAGCAGATTCGCCTCGTCATCGAAGGTCTCTCCGGCCATATCCCGACCGCGCTGGTGGCGCTGGACCTCGACGATGCGCTCTCTATTTGCGACAAGCTGAACCGGCGCCTCGGATACGACCGGGAGGCCTGGACAGCCATGGCGGCCGCATCCATGCACGCCGAGGACGACGATCCAGATGGCAGCGCCTGGCACTGAAACCCCGATGCTGCTGCGCAGCCGACGTGCCGGACTCCTTCATCACCGCAGGCATAAGATAGGCACGCCAAAATATAGCCGAAAACCGCCGCCGCAGCCCCTCACCCTCGACGTGATCCTTGCCGCTATCGCCTCCTGTACGACCCATTTCCCGCAGGCCGCTGCCGCTGTCTAGACCGTCGGACACATCGCACGCCCTCGTCTTTTCCCCAGAACATCGCTGCACGCCGTATGTTCGCCGGCCCTAACCCTATGCGGAGCTGGCCGCCGCAGGCATCGTTGCGTCAAGGCAATGGTCTACAGAGGCAGCGCAGCCGTAGATTTGTGGCCGGAGGTATCCTCAGGTCCGTACCGCCGACTTCGCGGCACGCAATGCATCTGGAGGGATCCCAAGCGCAGTTTGATGTCGCTATACGCCGGGCCATCGTGGAATAGACGGAGCGCCTCGGCGACCACGAAGCAGCCCGCTACTGCTCCCACAAAAGGAACCGCGATGGACTTGCCCGCGAACTCGAACCGTCCGCATTCGTCGAGTCCGGAGCGAGCGTACGCTTCGTTCTCCTGCGCAACACGGTCCTGATAGGCCTCGCGCTTCTTCTCCTCTTCCTCGGACAGGTCAGGCCAGAGTTCATGGATGCCGCGGGGATTCGGCAGAACGTGAAGGCTCAACGTGTCGAAGTTGTTCGACGTGCCACCGAGCCCGCTTTCGATCACTCGGACAAAGTCTGCCGAGGCAAGCTCTCGACGCGGAGGGTTCGAATCAAATCCGCATAGCGCGAGCCTAGGCTCATCGTGTTGACAGCGAAAATGCTCGTCGAACCGACGTTCCAGCAATCGTGTCCGGAATCCACGGCGTTCTAGCCAAGCGGCACAAATCCGCGCCTTGGTGCTATATAGGTCGGCGCGGGTGAAGAGCAGGCCTGTTTCGATGTTCTCGTCTTCCACCGAGTCAAAGTCGTTCAAGAAGATTTGAGCTGCGTTTGCCCGCTCGTAGGGCAGCGTCCCCAATGCCCAAAGATAAGCATTGCCGAGGTGACCGAGACCCAACACCCAGACCTCGGCCGGCAACCACTCGACAGCAGGCCCGATGGCATCCGGATGGGAGTGGTCGAGGTCCGGGCGCCACAGCGAGAGCGCAACGGTACGTCGCCTTGCATCGAGAGAAATGTCCGCAAATGACAGGAGAAGCTCAGAAATGCTCAGTGCCGCCGCGAGGATGCCAACCAGCGAACAGTATGGACGCTCTGGCAGCCGGGCTACCCGAGATACAGGGCCCGTTTTGGCGACCCATCCGTCGAAGGTCACGCGCAGCGCGCCTTCGATTTCGGGCGCGTCGCCAAACAGAAGCACATTGCTGCGGGGCAGGTCTCCCCGCTCGGGAACGACATTGTGGGTACCGACGATTTGACGCAGCAAGCCACCGAAAGAGGGGCGATCCTCCAGATTGGGCCAGAACAACATGGAAGCGCTATCCACCTTTGCAGGCAGCACAACGCTAACGGTGTCCGGAAAGCAACGGGTGGCGATCTCGGCGGCGGTGACCACCGAGAGTTGCGAAATATAGGATGCGGCCACGTCAGCGCCGCAAACGAGCGTCACCGCGAATTGTTGCCGTTTCCTGAGGCCTTCCTCGGTCGGGAGAGAATCCCTGTCGGCAAACAACTTCGAGATTCGCGAGAGATTCGGGCTTTCATCCTTCATGCCGCGTCACCAAAAACGGAGGGAGACTCGTTTCGACCTGCCGGCACGGCTGAGCGTGGCCCATTTGAAATCGCCGAGATACTCGTAGACGCCGACGCCCTTGAGCGACCAACGCGAGGCCTGCCCGTAGCACGGCACGATGAGCGCCGTATGGTGGACTATTGGCACCATCGGGTGTCGCCGATCGATCGAGCTTTGCCCGACGCAGCGGCCGGGATGGGTATGGACGTCGGCCAACACCTCAACAGCCTTCTCACGGCAGACCTGCCAGAGAGCGGCATATCCCTTCGCATGAAAGGTGACGGCGCCGGACTTGAGGGCATCCGGATCCAGATCGTCGTAACACACGTAGGTCGTAATGCGCCCGCGTGCGCCATCGCTGTGACCGAGAAGAAACGCGCCGCTCTCGCGCCTCCCGTCGCCACGACGCCTCAGGTCGGTGAGCAGACGAGCCCACAGCCAGACGGATAGGGAGATATTTTCGAAAACGGGTTCAGACGCCAACGTAGTCATCCGAATTCAGGAGCGAGCGAATTTTCTCCAGGTAGTCGACGATGGAGCGTTCCGATGTCCAGACGAGACGCGGTTGCTGGGTCCGCCAGTCGGGATGCCCTTCTGCAGCCACACGGTCATATGGATGATAGAAGGCCCGTCCCTTATTCCAGTCTGTCCGGAACACCTTGGCGAAACGAGAATCATCCTTGCCTTTCGGTCGCCTTGCGGCATCGAGCATGGTCTTAGTTGCCGGATCCCAGAAAGTCCCCGTCGGCGCC
>JAKZVK010000688.1:0-4071 GCA_047516085.1 Bryobacterales bacterium | reverse complement strand
CCCCTACATGGCAGACCGAAACGTAACCGTACTTGCGAAACACACAATTGAGGTACAGGTCCGGGTTACGGCGTGGACCGCGTGAGGTAGAATCTTCGCTAGAGGCATGGAAAGGTGAACCTGGTAAAGCACACCCAGCCGAGCCGCAACCGTCGGGGCGCGTTGATCCCTTTCGTCTCGCTCTTCACAGTGGTTCTAACGCTGGTGCTAACGCTCGTCTCCCTCCCATTCGTTGCCGCAGCTCAAACCACCAGCGGCGCTGAGCTTTTCGAAAAGCACGTCCGGCCGGTGTTCGCACAACAGTGCTACCTATGCCACTCGAAGGCGAGCCAGCCGGCCATGGGCGGCTTGCGCCTCGACACCGAAGAAGCATTCCGCAAGGGCGGAACACGCGGCTCGCTCGTGTCCGCCGACGAGCCCGACAAAAGCCTGCTGCTGCGCGCGCTGTCGCACGTCGACGACAAGCTGAGCATGCCGCCGACGGGCAAGCTCTCTGACGCCGAGATGGCGGCGATCACCCGTTGGGTGCGGATGGGCGCGCCGTGGGGCGAGGAAGTAGTTGCTGGCTCCTCGTCAGAGGGCCCAGCCGAGGGGAACTTCTGGTCGTTCGTGCCTCCCGCCAAGCCGCCTCTACCGTCGGTGCGCGACGAAGCATGGGTGACATCGCCGATCGACCGCTTTGTTCTGGCCGGCCTCGAAGAGAAGGGACTCGCGCCCGCACCGCCGGCCGACAAGCGGACGCTGATCCGCCGCGCGACGTTCGACTTGAGCGGCCTGCCGCCGACGCCGGACGAAGTGCACGCCTTTCTGGCTGACGATTCGGCCGAAGCTTTCGCGCGGGTCGTTGACCGCCTGCTCGCGTCGCCGCGCTACGGCGAGCGCTGGGGCCGTCACTGGCTTGACGTCGCGCGCTACGCCGACTCGAACGGCCTCGACGAGAACCTGGTCTACAAGAACGCCTTCCGCTACCGCGACTACGTCATCGCCGCGTTCAACAAAGACAAGCCCTACGATCAGTTCGTCCGCGAACAGATCGCCGGTGACCTGCTGCCTGGGACCGTCGATCTGGAAACCGAATACGAGCGCAAGACCGCCACCGGCTTCCTCACACTCGGCGCCAAGATGCTGGCCGAAGACGACCCCGTCAAGATGCAGATGGACATCATCGACGAGCAGCTTGAGACCACCGCCCGCGCCTTCATGGGCCTGACGGTCGGCTGCGCGCGCTGCCACGATCACAAGTTCGACCCCATCCCGACCGCCGACTACTACGCGATGGCCGGCATCTTCAAAAGCTCGAAGACCATGGAGAACTTCAAGGTCGTCGCCGAGTGGCATGAGTTTGTGCTGGCGCCCGCCGATGACCGCGCCGCGCTGCAGGCGCATCTCGACAAGATCGAAGCCAAACAAGACGCCATCGGAGCGGTCACCAAGGCCGAGGACCTGAAGCTCATCGCTGTGGGACGGCAGAAGGTCGACGCCTACCTGCTCGCGGCGACGGAGGCGCTCGAATATGAGGGGATCAAGCTTCGTCCGGTAGCCGGTGATTCGCCAGAGGCGCCTCAGAATGCGCCGCGCGGCACAACGGTTCGCGAAGCCGGCGGCTTCGACCGTGGCAACGTCAACCGCAGCCTCGAGAAAGGGGAAACCAACGTCCCCAAAAGCGACAACGAAAAGGAAGACAACGCGAAGGACGGGGCGGCGGACAAAGAGCCTTACTTTGCCGAGTACGACTTGGAGTTGGCGGCCGCCGGGCACTATCAGGTCGACTTGCTGGAGTCAGAAACCGGTAAGGGGACCGCCGATCTCTATGTCAACGGCGAGTTGATGAAGACCGGCCTTGAGCCCATCACGAACCGCGTGGCATCACCGGATGCGGGTGGCTGGTCGTCGATCGGCATCTTTCCCTTCGCCACCGGCAAGAACGTCATCCGGCTCGAACACAACGACCGCTTCCCCTATTTCGAGAAGCTGCTCATCGCGCCGAACCCACTGCCCGAGGGCACGCCCATCCCGAAGACGCGAGACCAGCTCGCTCGCGAGTTCGACGTCAACCCCGGCTTCTTGCAGCAGTGGATCGAAAGGCTGCGCCGCTCGAAGGGCGCGCCGGCCTCGGTCTTCTTCGGGTGGCACGCATACGGGACCGATCAATCGCTGGAAGACTGGAGTTCGCCCGCCGCTGGGCTGTTCCGTGAATTCAAGCCGGCATCGCGCGAAGAGTTGGCCGGCCGATACGCCGACCTGTTCCGGCAAGTGGTCGGGGAGTGGCAGGCGCTCTATCCCGACAGCGAGGCCGATTTCAGCAAGAACGAGCGCTACAAGAAGGACGAAGACGAGCGCAAGCTGCCCGACGCGGGCCTCGAAGCGTTGCGCAAAGTGGTTTACGAGAAGTACGGTCCGTTCCGCCCCCCACCCGACTCCAAACAATATTTCCCCGAACAGGCGAAGGCCGAGATCGCGCGCATCGCCAAGGAGCGTAAGACGCTCGAAGACGGTACGCCGGAGTATCCGCGGGCGATGGGCGTGACCGAGGGCGAGGTCGCGGATATTCCGATCCACATTCGCGGCAGCCACTGGACGCTGGCGGACGAGCCACAGCCACGCGGCTTTCTGCGCGCCGTTTCTTTCGGCGAGGATCCGGCGATCCCCAATGCAGAAAGCGGTCGCTTGCAGTTGGCCCTCTGGCTGACGGGCCGCGACCACCCGCTGACCAGCCGTGTCATGGTCAATCGCCTCTGGCGCTGGCACTTCGGACGCGGCATCGTGGCGTCGACAGACAACTTCGGACGCCTGGGCGGGCGTCCTTCCAACCAGCCGTTGCTTGACTGGCTGGCGGTGCAGTTTGTCGAGTCCGGCTGGTCGATCAAAAACCTGCACCGGCGGATCATGCTGTCGAACACCTACCAGATGAGTACGGCCCACAACTCTGAGGCGGCAAAGATCGACACCGAGAACAAGCTGCTGTGGCGCATGAACCGCCGGCGACTCGAGGCGGAGGCGGTTCGCGACGCCGTCATGGCGATCTCCGGCGGTCTCGACCACGCGATGGGGGGGTCGATTCTCAGCTTCAAAGACCGCCAATACGTAGACAACACCTCGAAGAAAGGCAGCATCGACTACGACCGCAACATCCGCGCCGTCTACATCCCCGTCGTGCGCAGCTCGCTCTACGACGTGTTGCAGGCATTCGACTTCGCTGACCCCTCGGTGCTGAACGGCAACCGCAACGCCACCGTCGTCGCACCCCAAGCGCTCTTCATGATGAACGGCTCGATTGTGCTCGAGCACACCAAGAAGATGGCCGCGGCGCTGCTCGACCAGGACCGTCTCGATGATGCCGGCCGCCTCAGCTCGGCCTACGAGAAGATCTTCGCCCGCCTACCCGATCGGAACGAAGTCGACCGCGCGCTGACGTTCCTCCACCGCATCGATGCGACTTTGAACGAGCGCGAGCCGGACCCTGCCCGCCGGCGTCTGCGGTCGTGGCAGACGCTTTGCCAGGCGTTGATCTCGAGCAGCGAATTTCTGTATCTCGATTGACGGCCGGAGTAGCACCAACGCTGCCAGCCCCGGGTTCCGCCAAGGTAGGCGCGGTTTCAAGCCGCGTAGCGGCGCCTTAATGCTGGCCTGGGACGCAAGCCCCAGGAAGCAAGTCTGTTAAACGGAGAGACTCCAGCGCGTGAGGACTGAGCCAAAGGCCTCAGTCCTCACGCGCTGGATCAATAGGGTTGCGTTGACGAGGTGTTCCCCGGGCTTACGCCCGGGGCCAGTATTAGCCGGAGTACTGCAGGCAACAGTCCAGACGCAATCAGCTTGAACCAAGATGTGGTTGCGCTATGTCGCCACTTGACGAAAAAACCGAGGCTGGGAGTTTGAAGAGTTGTGGCGGTGCTTGCCTGTGTTATCGTCACCAGTCATGAAAACCGACCCTACAAATACGCGCCGCCAATTCATGCAGTCCACCGCAATCGCCGGGGCTAGCTTGGCGATGGGCTGTGAATCTCCCGGGAGCGATCCGGAGGCCGCTCCGTCGTCGCGGCCGAACGTCGTGCTGATCATGTCGGACGACCT